>JAVBRX010000116.1:0-19717 GCA_031547465.1 Microvirga sp.
CTTGAGTTCCTTGAGCGGAATCTGCGCACCGGAAACGGCACAGCGCACATAAGCGCCAGGCTGGACAATGCGCATCTTGCCGTCAAGATAATAAACGAGAGCCTCACCCACCGCCAGTTCCGGATCAATCATTCGTTTCACCAATATCATTCTCCGCACTCTCATAATGGGCGAAGCGCAATCCGTTCAAGTGCGACACTCCGGCCGCCCTGATCGGCCAGCCCATTGCGCTCAATCGAACAGCGAGGTTTGCGGCGGCTTTTCCGGTGCAGCCTTCTTACGTGACGAACGTGAAGAACCCGCACCTCCCCCGCCCAATGCAACCGCTTCAACAGAACCGT
Organism: Microvirga sp.; assembly: GCA_031547465.1. Classification (GTDB taxonomy): domain Bacteria; phylum Pseudomonadota; class Alphaproteobacteria; order Rhizobiales; family Beijerinckiaceae; genus Hohaiivirga. Next base: position 342 of record JAVBRX010000116.1, read on the forward strand.
CGGCGAACTCGATTGTCAGGTTCAGCCCCGACGTGACGCTCGCCGCAGCCCGGACCGGTTCTCCGCCAGTTCGGCGCACCAGGGCAAAGCCACGCCGCAAAACCGATTTGTAACTCAAACTGTCGAACAACTGACTGACGGTAGCAACCCCGGCACTTTTACGCTCGATAACAAGGCCCATCGCCCGGCGCAGACGCAGCAGCGTTTCGTCCAGCCGCAACGTCCGTTGCGCCCCGCGCTCCCGTTCGGTGCGGACAAGCCCCTGTCGCGCTGCCTGCAGGCGGCTCGCTATGGCCTCGGCCTCCCGGCCCCGCAGGTGAAGCAGGCGAAGCGCGGCCTCCCGAGGCCGCCCGGAAACGGCATCGATCCGCGCCCGCATCGCCACTAACCGCACCATCGGCGAAACCATGGCCAGCCCTTGCGCCAGCATATGGAAGCGGCGCTCGAAGGCGCGTGCATTGTGCCGCAAGGCCGGAGCAAGACGGGCAACGGCAAGATCGAGCTTCTGACGCTGCGCAGCGAATAGCTCATCGCGCCCCGGCAAGGCGCGGCTGACGGAACGCAGGTCGACACGACGGCGCTCCATCGTGCGCGCCATCACCTCTTCGCGCCGCCGGGCAAGATCGTTGACCGAAGCGACGAGATCAGCCCGCACCGGCACTGCCATTTCCGCCGCGCCGGTCGGCGTCGGCGCGCGCAGGTCGGCAGCATGGTCGATCAATGTCCAGTCGGTTTCGTGGCCGACCGCCGAAATCAGCGGAATCGCGCTCGCCGCTGCCGCACGCACGACAATTTCCTCGTTAAAGCTCCACAGATCCTCGATCGACCCGCCGCCCCGGGCGACGATCAGCACATCCGGCCTCGGGATTTTTCCGCCTTCCGGCAAAGCATTGAACCCGGCAATGGCGGCAGCAATCTCCCCCGCCGACGTTTCGCCCTGCACCCGCACCGGCCAGACCAGTACATGACGGGGGAAACGATCCCCCAGCCGGTGCAGAATATCGCGAATCACCGCCCCGGTCGGCGAGGTAACGACGCCGATCACCTGCGGCAGGAACGGAATTTTCCGCTTACACGCCGCATCGAACAACCCCTCCGCTGCCAGTTTGCGACGACGCTCTTCAAGCAGCGCCATCAGCGCGCCGACCCCCGCAGGCTCCAGCGATTCAACGATGATCTGATAGCTCGATTTTCCCGCGAACGTCGTCACCCGCCCGGTGGCGACAACCTCCATCCCTTCTTCGGGTTTGAAGCGCATCTTCGCGAACGATCCCTTCCAGATCACCGCATCGATACGCGCATTCTGGTCCTTCAGGGAAAAGTACACATGCCCCGAGGAATGTGGTCCGCGATAGCCCGAGACTTCGCCGCGCAGCCGCACATACCCGAACGCATCCTCAATGGTCCGCTTCAGGGCACCCGACAGATCGGAAACACTCATCTCCGGCGCATTGCTCGCCGGGGGGGCGGAAGGTTCGTCTGGAATCATGGCGGAACCTTAAAACAGGAAACGGGAAAGTGAAAACTGCTTTTTGGTTTCATTTCACTCTTCCTGCTTGCGTACCGCACCCTTTGCCCAACTTCTCTTTGGCTTAACCGCGGAAATACTCTAGATACTTGCCCCATGAACATTTTGCTGATCGGTTCGGGCGGCCGCGAACACGCCCTCGCCTGGGCGCTTTCGGGCAGCCCGCTTTGCGATGCGCTCTTCATTGCGCCGGGCAACCCCGGAACAGCGCAATGCGGCACGAATCTCGCCCTCGACATCGCCGACCACGCGGCGGTAATCGCCGCCTGCCGTGCGCGGGACATCGGCCTCGTCGTCGTCGGCCCGGAGGCGCCGCTGGTGGCGGGGATTGCCGATGCCCTCGAAGCGGCGGGCATCAAGACATTCGGCCCATCGAAAGCGGCAGCGGCGCTTGAAGGCTCGAAGGGCTTCACCAAAGATCTGTGCGCCGAGTTCAACATCCCCACTGCTGCCTACCGACGCTTTGCAGGGGCGGAGGCCGCCAAAGCCTATATCCGCGAACAGGGCGCGCCCATCGTCGTCAAGGCGGACGGGTTAGCTGCCGGCAAGGGGGTGACGGTGGCGACGACCGTTGACGAGGCGCTGGCCACCGTTGACGACCTGCTCTCCGAACCGGGCGCGGAGGTGGTGATCGAGGAATGTCTCACCGGCGAGGAAGTGAGCTTCTTCGCCCTGTGCGACGGTAAAAAGGCCATCCCCTTCGGCTCGGCGCAGGATCACAAGCGTGTTTTTGACGGCGACAAGGGGCCGAATACCGGCGGCATGGGCGCTTACTCCCCGGCCTCAGTGTTCACGCCGGAACTCGAAGCGCGGACGATGCGCGAAATCATCCAGCCGACCCTCGACGGCATGGTGGCGCGCGGAACACCTTTCAAGGGTGTGCTGTTCGCCGGGCTGATGCTGACGGCGGGCGGCCCGAAACTGATCGAATACAATGTGCGCTTCGGCGATCCGGAATGTCAGGTGCTGATGAGCCGACTGCGCAGCGATCTCGTCGCCGCGCTCATCGCCATCTGCGACGGGCTGGCGGGGGAGATCATCATCCGCTGGCGCGATAGCGTGGCGCTGACCGTGGTAATGGCGGCGCAGGGCTACCCCGGCAAGGTCGAAAGTGGATCGGCAATCAAGGAACTGGAGGCCGCCGAGGCGCTCAACGGGGTTCAGGTGTTCCATGCCGGAACGAAGCTCACCGACGGTCGCCTCGTCGCCAATGGCGGGCGGGTGCTGAGCGTCACCGCCCTCGGCGATACCGTGAGCCAGGCGCAGCGGCACGCCTATGCCGCCGTGGACAGGATCGACTGGCCGCAAGGCTTCTGCCGTCGCGACATCGGCTGGCGAGAGATCGAGCGGGAGAAGGTGTAAGGCCGAATTTCCCGCATCGTCATTGACTATTTACTCGGACTATTTACTCGGACTATTTACCCACAAACGGCACCGGATCGACCTTGACCTTGAACTGGGTGGCGATTTTTGTCGCCACAGCCGGGCGGGCACAGCTCAGGACCTTGAGACGGCAGGCATCCTCGGAGATTTTATCGACAAACAATGTATGGTTCGGCGGAAACGCGCCTGTGGGGCTACGGAAGATGATGACGCTGCACGTCTTACCACTCTTCTTGTCATTGACGACGAGATAGGTGTGGCCGGAACTTCCGTCGCTGCTCCCGCCCCTGAAGCACTGCCCCATCTCCGCCGGTGTCACATCCGATAATTCCCGCTGCAACGCATCACCGAGCGAGGCGTATTCCGCAACTGGCACTGGCTGCGGGGTGGCAGGTTTTTCGTCGCCGAAAAGGGATGAGGGCCACCAGGACGCGGTGGAACATCCACTCAGAAGGGCCGTGGAAGAGATAGCCAGAACCAGGGCGGGTCGCATATCGTTCCCCTTGTTATCTTGAAAATATCCCTTACGTTCCCCGCCCATCGGTTGCCTGTCAATTCGCCTCGCCGCATATTTTTCCTGAAGCAACCCGCCAGCCTTAAATCTGCCGCTTGAAGCCGGACATATCCTCCACGATAATACTGCCCAGTAACGCCTTGCGAGACCATCATTATCATGAACTATCCCTCATCTGTTCCCTCCCCCTCCATCGCCCCGACCGGCCCCAGCTTCACCCTCGCCCTCGGCGCGGGCGGAGCGCGGGGGTTGGCGCATATTCCCGTGATCGAGGTGCTGGATGAACTGGGCTTGAAACCCGTCGCCATCGCCGGGGCGTCAATCGGGGCGATCATCGGCGCATGTTACAGCGCAGGCATGAGCGGCAAGGACATTCGGGAGTTTTTCCTGTCACTCGTCACCAGGCGCACCGCGATCCTCAGCGCATTGATGGCTGCCCGTGTCGGCAAATGGAAGGATGTCGCCAGTCTTGGCAACCCGTTCCTGATCGACGGCACGAAACTTCTGGAAAAATTCTGGCCCGCCGCCGTGCCGGACAGTTTCAGCGGGCTGAGAATCCCGCTTCAGGTCGTAGTGACCGATTTTCATGGGCGTTGCGAGACCGTTTACTCCTCCGGCGCGCTCCTCCCCGTCGTCGCCGCATCAATGGCGATTCCCGGCGCATTCCAGCCAGTGATCCATCAGGGCCGAGTGCTGGTCGACGGCGGCACCGTCAACCCGTTGCCGTTCGATCTGCTGAAGGGCAAGGCCCCGTTCACCATTGCCGTCGATGTCACCGGCGGTCCGGCGGAGGAGATCGATGGCCAGCCGAGCGGGTTCGAGGTGATGTTCGGCGCCCTGCAATTGCTGCAAGGGGCGATCGTTGCCGAGAAGCTCAAGAACGACCGCCCGCAGGTACTCGTCCGCCCACCCATCGACGATTTTCGGGTGCTGGATTTCTTCGTCGCCGAAAAGGTGCTGGAAGCGTCGGAACCGGTAAAGGATGAACTGAAACGGCAGATCGAGGCGCAAATGACCGGTATCCGCGCCTGAACTTGCAGTTCCAGACTTACAGCGCCTTGAGCATTGCCTCCGACGCCGAGGTCTCGGCCTTGGAGGGAACATCCTCGACATTGAGAACCTTGACGATTCCATCCTCGACCAGCATGGCATAACGCTTCGAGCGTACTCCCAGCCCCGCGCCGGAGCCATCGAAGCTGAGACCGATGGCCTTGGCGAAATCGGCATTGCCGTCTGACAGGAACTCGACCTTGCCCTCACCGCCGCTCGCCTTCGCCCAGGCATTCATCACAAATACGTCGTTGACGGCGGTGACTGCGATGCTATCCACGCCCTTGGCCTTGATCGCGTTGGCATCATTGATGTAACCGGGCAGATGGTTCAGGGTGCATGTCGGCGTGAACGCCCCCGGCACCGCCACCAGCACTACTTTCTTTCCCTTAAAGATGTCGCCGGTTTCGCGGGTTTGCGGCCCATCGGCGGTCATGACGTGAAACGTTGCTTGCGGCAGGCGGTCGCCAATCTTGATTGTCATAATGTTTTCTCCTTACCAAACTGGTCTGTGCTTATTCTGCGGCATTACGGTGTGCCGGCAAGCGGCGAAATCATCATTTCGGTCTCAACGGCTTGATCCCCGGCAGTGAGAGTCAAACGAAGCTTGATGCGATCTTCGGTCGTCTTCGCTGCGGCGTCCATAGACAAAACGAACATGGCTTCAGTCCCGTTGATCCTCGCTTTGCCTGGATCTCGCATATGCCAGCCGTCCGGCACTTCGGGAAACAGCACCGGCTCGCTGCCTTCCGGAATGGTGGCGACAACGATATATTCCGGGTTTTTACTTTCATCGGTAACGATCCGCTCGACCCCGAGAAACGCCAACGGCCCTGTCATGCCGGATTCCTGCCGTTCGGGTACTGAGTTCAGAGCGAGAAGTAGGGCGGGATTGCCAATTGAACGATCCGTCGGCGGATCGAGATGAAGCACGGCGCTCGCCGGAATACAGATATCCTTGCAGACGCCATACTCGAACGCAAGCCGCAGGCGGACAGGCTTGTCCGGTTCCTTGGCGGTGATACGCAACGGCACGATCACCCCCTCCTTGTAACCGTAGATCACTCCACCCGTAGCATCCTCCAGCCGCGACGGCGCGGGCCATAGCACTTCGATGGCCGCAACATTCTCCGAGCCTTTCCAGTCGAACTGGGGTGAAAGCCCGGAATCCCCCGGATTTCGCCAATAAGTCTTCGCACCGGGATCGAGCCGGATTTCCAACCCGGCAAGGAGTGTCGCTCCGTCACGCGGTCCGGCAACGAGCCGTGCCCGGGACTTGACGCCGACATCCCAGGCCGATTCAGTTCGCGCACCTTGCGCAACAGCATCCGGCATACCGGCTCCCAGGGTCATGGCAAAACTGTTCGCCAACAGCGCACAATACAACACCCGGGAAAGGACCGCCCTTCGCGATACCGTAATCATGCCCGAAACACTCATGCCTTGATATCCATACCGTTACATCCCCTGGATCCTGCCGTACAACCAGTCGTTCACATCGACTCGTGGCAAAACCATGGCCCAGCCTCAGGAGATAGGGAGCTTGCACGATCTTGCCGATGGACAAACGCGCGAATAACGCTAGCATTGTATCATGATGACAATTCCAAGACCTCGCGGCAGCCGCTCCGCTTCCCGGCATCCCCCATCCAGATATCTGGACGGCCAGTTGCTGATCGCCATGCCGGGTATGACCGACGAGCGGTTCGCGCGGTCGGTGATTTACCTGTGCGCCCATTCCGAGGAAGGGGCGATGGGCATCGTCGTCAATCATCCTGCTTCGGATGTCAGCTTTTCCGATCTCCTCGTGCAACTCGATGTCGTTGCCGAATCCGACCGGATCATGTTGCCGCCGAAGTTACAGGCAATGCAGGTGCTGATGGGCGGCCCGGTGGAGACCAGCCGCGGCTTCGTGCTTCATTCGTCGGATTACTTCATCGACCAGGCGACTCTGCCGATCGATGAAGGCGTCAGCCTGACGGCGACAGTAGACATCCTGCGCGCCATTGCCGCCGGCAACGGGCCGGAAAAGATCGTTTTTGCTCTTGGCTATGCCGGCTGGTCCGCCGGGCAACTCGAACAGGAAATCCAGGCCAATGGCTGGCTCAATTGCGGTGCCGACGCCAACCTGATCTTTCATGCAGCGCCGCAGAAACGTTATGAGCTTGCACTCAAGAAAATCGGCATCGAACCGGATCAGATTGCCATGCTGTCCAGCGAAGCAGGGCATGGGTGAACAACAGTTTCCTGCGCCGCTCCCCACCTGTCCGAAAAACAGGAAGCATTAAAAAATCGGATAATCAGTCCAGTGGCGCGTTCATGATCTGTCGTGCCTGAACCGGCGTCAGGCGCTCGCCGAATAGTAGTCCTTGCGCATATTCACAGCCGATTTCATAGAGTTCGACAGCATCCGCTTCCGTCTCCATTCCTTCGACCGCGACGGCGAGGCCCAGTTCGTGCGCCATCTTGACGAGCGAGCGCAGAATGACCGGGCGTAAACCGTTCGCCATCTGCCGCACAAAGGACTGATCGATCTTGATCATGTCGAACGGCAGCCGTTGCAGGTACGACAGCGCTGAATAGCCGGTGCCGAAATCGTCCAGCGACAGACCTGCTCCGAGATCTTTCAGACGGCTGAGCATCTGCACTGAATGTTCAGGATTTCCCATCACCACCGCTTCGCTGAATTCAAGCTTGAGTGAATACGGTAGCACGCCGGTGCGAGCGATTACCGTCTTCACTTCCTGCAAGAATTCATGGCGCAGAATGTGCGGACTCGACATGTTGACGGTAACGAAAATCGGCGGATCGACATCGACCGCCCTTTGCCAGGCGGCAAGTTCATAAGCGGCGCGTTCCATGGCGTACAGACGGATGGTCTCGCCATAGCCGATCTCGTCGGCCATCGGCATGAACTCAGACGGCGCGAGCTTGCCAAGCCGCGGGTATTCCCACACCGTTGTCGCCTCGAACCCGGCAATCGTCCGGTCGGCAAGATGCACGACAGGCAGGAGGCAGACCTTGATCTCCCCGCGCTCCAACGCCTGGCGCAAATCGCTTTCCATGCTCAGACGGCCCGTCAGGGCGGCACGCATCGTCGGCCAGTAGACTTCGATGGCGTTACCACCGCCACGCTTGGCATGGCTCATGGCGATCTCGGCATTCTTCAGTATTTCACCATGCCGATCCATCGCCTGAGGCGCATAGAGAGCGATGCCGATGGAGGCAGAGACGACGATCTCACGGTCGCTATGGGTCAAGGGCGTCGCCACGATCTGCCGGACGGACTCGGCGAACGAGATGATGCGGTCGGTCTCGCTCTCTGACAGGAGGAGAATGGCAAACTGGTCCCCGGCAAGGCGTGTCAGCGTATCCTGAGGCTTGAGCAGCCTGCCGAGGCGGCGGGCCAGCGTCAGCAGGATGGAATCTCCCACTGACAGACCGACGGTTTCGTTGATCTCCTTGAACCGGTCGATATCGACGATGATGACCGTCGGACGCAGAGCTTCGTCAGTAACGGCATAGCGCATCGCCGTTTCCAGACGGTCAACGAACAATTGCCGGTTGGGCAGACCGGTCAGGTTGTCATGAATGGCGTCGTGCAGCAGCCGTTCTTCCGTTGTCTTGACATCGGTGACATCAATCAGCGTACCGACGGTTCGCGCCACTTCGCCGTCTGCGCCGATAACTGGACGTGCCTTGAGGCGAAACCAGTGAAAGGCCCCGCTTTCGGCGCGCAGGCGGAAATCCAAGCCGACGCGCCCGCGCCTCTGGCCGATCACGGCATCAAGTACGGTGCGGTAACGGTCCCGGTCGAACGGATGGATCACCTCAAGCCACTTCGATGCCGGACCGTCAAGCGATCCGCGCTTAAGGCCGAGATTTTGCTCCATCTCCGGACTGACAAAGACCCTATCCGCCGCCACATCCCAATCGAACACGATATCGCCCGCCCCGGCAACCGCGAAAGCCCGGCGCTCCATATCGCTGATCAGCCCCTGCGATGCCGCCCCACCACCGGCGAAAGCATGCTGGATGACGGTAAAACCGATCAGCATGACAATCAGCACCAAACCGCCAATCAGCGCCGACGGCGCAAAATCGTTGGTCCATTCGCCTCGGATCGTGAAGCCCGCCGCAGTAACCCAAGCGATCAGCAACAACCAAGTTGGAATCAGCATCACGGCGCGATTGTAGCCGTGCGTCGCCAGATGGATGACGAGAATAAAGCCAATGGTCGCCACAGCGGCGATAGAGATCCGGGCGATACCGGAAGCGACCGGCGGATTGAACAGGGCGAGACCGACCAGCGCGCCGAGAAACAGCAGCCAGAAAGCTGTGATATGGCTATAGCGGACATGCCAGCGGTTAAGGTTGAGATAGGCGAACAGAAACACCAGCAGCGTCGCCGCCAGCACGGCTTCCGCACCCGCCCGGTATATCCGCTCCATTTGCTGGGTAATTGGAAAGATGCGCTGGAAAAAGCCGAAATCGATGGCCGTATAGGCGAACACCGCCCAGGCAAGCGCCGCTGCCGCTGGAAAAATCATCGCCCCTTTGACGACGAAGATCACAGTCAGGAACAGGCACAGCAGCCCGGCGATACCGATGATGATTCCCTTATAGAGTGTCAGGCCGTTGGTTCTGTCCTTATAGGCATCGCTTTCCCATAAGGTGAGCTTCGGCAGGGAAGAACCGGTAAGTTCGGCAACATAGGTAATGGTCGCGCCCGGGTCGAGGGTAATGAGGAACACGTCCTCGTCGGCGATGTCCTGCCGTTCCGGCTGAATGCCCTGGCTGGCGGTGATCGCCGTAATGCGCACGGAGCCGAGATCGGGCCAGATCATGCCGGAGGCGGAGAGATAGAAATGCGGCGCGACGATCAACCGGCTGATTTGTTCATTGGAATCGTTGGTGAGGGCGAAGACGATCCAGTCAGGCCGGGTTCCGGACTCGCGGGCCTTGACGATAATCTGCCGCACGATGCCATCCGCGCCCGGAGCGGTCGAGATATGGATCAACCCGGCACCATCCGAACGGTATCGGTCGAATGCATCCGTGAGGTCGATGGCCTCGGCGTTGACATTGACGCGCACAGCCTCGACCGCCCGACCAAACGATGGCCAGACGAGGCAGAGAATCAATGACAGAAATGCGATGATAGTCGTTTTGGTCTGCAAGGCTATTGGCCGCTAAGTTCTGAAAACTCCATCCCGATTACATTCTGTGGTATCGGGCGATCCGCCTTGTGGCAAGCGGCGCTGCTGCCGTTCGCGAAACATCGTGGCGTTTGTGTGTTGATGACAGCCGTATCGGTAGTGTTATGGAACTTCTCTTACCGGTGCAACCGCTGCCAGATGAACGCGGCAATATCGGCCCGTTCCGAAAATTCCAGCCGCACGGGCAGAGTCGCGATCCGTCCAGCAAGGGAATCGGGCAGTGCCGCCCGCACTCTGACATGATCCTTGGCAGTCGTGACGACCATGCACCCCAAGGCATCGCCCTCATTGAGAATTGCACGCAACTCCGGCCCCGAATAGGGTTTATGATCGTCGAAGGCATAGCTCTTCACCAGTGAAGCACCGCAGGCGTGCAGCGTCGCGAAGAACTTTTCCGGATTGCCGATCCCGGCAAAAGCAATCACCTTCGCCCCCTGGAGCCGCGCGGCATCGGCGGCAGATGGCACGAGTTGCGCCCGGAAACAGGGTTTCCCCGCGCGGGCCGCGTCCACGGCGGCTCGGTCCCCGGCTTCCCCCGCCCCGATCACGACCAGTGCATCGGCCAGTGGCCATTGCACCCATAACCGCGCCCGCAGCGGTCCGGACGGACAGCAAAACCGGTTGCCAAGCCCTCGTACGCCATCGACGACGCAGAACGTCACATCCTTGGCAAGCGACGGATTTTGCAATCCGTCATCCATGACGACGATCTCCGCGCCAAGGTCAGCGCATAAGATGGCCCCGGCATAACGGTCGACGCTCACCACCGTCGGTGCGGCCTCAGCTAACAACAATGGTTCGTCGCCGACATTGCGGGCCGAATGGCGAAGCGGATCAACCCGTAGCGGCCCTTTTTCCTTGCCGCCGTAGCCGCGGGACAGAAATGCCGGAGAAAGATCCATCTCCCGTAACAACCCTGCAACGGCAAGCGCCATCGGGGTTTTCCCCGCACCGCCCAGCACAAAATTACCAATACAGATTACGGGAATGGCGGCGCGCCGCCCCTGCCGCCGCAGGCGCATCCGGACAACGGTTGAATAGAGAACCGACAACGGCCAAAGGCCAAGAGCCGCAACCGATGCTTTCTCCCGCCACCAGAAGGCAGGGGCGCGCATCAGCGTCTGGCTCCCATCTTGATCCTAGCGACGAACGGCTCGATCGACCGCACCGTGCGCTCGATTGCACCACTGAGGGAGGAAACCGTCTCCAAACCGGCCCGCGCCATATCGCGCATCAGGTCCGGGCTGGCGAGCATATCGGCAACAGCTTCGGCAAGATACTGGCCATCGGAGACCAGCAGCGCCCCACCCTCATGATCGAGGAATGAATACACTTCCTTGAAGTTGTGGATATGCGGCCCGTGCAGAATCGATGCCCCGAGCTTGATCGGTTCGATCGGATTCTGCCCGCCATGCGGCACAAACGAACCACCCATCGCCACCACCGGCGACAACCGGTAGAAGATGCCCATCTCGCCAATGCTGTCGGCGATATAAACCTGCACCGCCTGATCGGGCAGAAGCCCTTCGGAGCGGAGCGCCGACGACAACCCGGCCTGATCCGCCAGCGCCGCGATATCCCTTCCGCGATGCGGATGCCGGGGCGCGATGATCGTCAGCAGGTCCGGATAACGTTGCATCAGAGCGATATGGGCGGAGAGAACGATTTCGTCCTCCCCGGGATGGGTGCTGGCGGCAAGCCAAACCGGGCGTCCGGCGATCAGTCCGCTCATCTGCGCCACGGCACGCTGATCGGCGGGCGGCGCGGGCGCATCGAATTTCAGATTACCGGTCACGGCGACATGCGGCGCGCCAAGACGGGCGTAACGGTGCGCATCCTCCAGGCTCTGCGTCAGGCACAGGGTGATGCAGCGCAGCAGCGAACGGATGGTGCCGGGAAACCGTTGCCAGCGATTGAACGACTTGTCCGACATGCGGGCGTTGACGAGAATCAGCGGCACATCCGAGGCACACAATTCGATGATTGATGTCGGCCATAATTCCGATTCGGCAAACAGCGCGATATCCGGACGCCAATGGTTGAGAAACCGACGAATATAGCGCGGCGTATCGAGGGGCATGAACTGATGGAATGCTCCCGGCGGCAACCGGCGGGCGATCAAGGTCGCGGAGGAGCGGGTTCCCGATGTCACCAGCACTCGGATGCCGCGCTGTGTCAAACGTTCGACCACCGGCAACAGCGAGATCACCTCGCCGACGCTCGCCCCATGCACCCAGGCGAGCGAATTGCCGGGGCGCGCCCGACTCGGAAACCCCCGGCGCTCCGCCATCCTTGACCCATCTTCCAGACCTTTGCGTTCCCGGTTGGCAAGAAACAGCGGTAGAAACGGCTGCGCCAGAATCGCCGCCATTCGGTAGGCCCGCAGGCCGAGAGAAATTTTCGGCTTCATGCGGCCCCCCGTTCACCGCCTGATCGGCTTGCCCTGCCTGGTATCTGTGGCTGTACTTCGAAATCCTCGATGCCCGGATCCTTGGCCCCTGGATCCCTGGAGCCGACGAGTTCATAGGCTCGGGCATGAACGCGGTCGAGTTCCGCCTCCACGGCACAACGGGCAGCTTCTTTCCCGTCGTCGTCGGCATCGCGCGACACGAAGATCGGTGCGCCGTAAACCATCGCTCCCTTGCCGAACGGCAGTCCGATGCTGGCACGATCCCAGCTCTTGAAGTCGATCCGCCTGCTGGTAACGACCGCAATCGGCACGATCGGACGCCCTGACACTTGCGCCAACATAACGATGCCAGGACCACAGATACGCGATGTTTTCGGCACATCCGCCGTCATCACCACCATTTCACCGTCATCGAGCGCCCGCTTCATCGCCAGCGTCGCCGTCACTCCGCCCTTTTCCTTTATGTTCCGCCCCCGCGCCCCGGAGCCGCGAATCGCCCGGACCCCGACATGCTTGAGAACGCAGGCATTCAGATCGCCATCCGCCGAGCGCGAGACGAGGCTTGCAGCCCGATCTCCGGCGCGTCTGGCAAAGTGTATCATGAAGTGCTGCCCATGCCACATGGCGGCGATGACAGGCATGTGCGGACCAATCTCGGTATAAGGCTCCGTCGGTTCGATCGTGAACCGGTTGGCAAGGCGGACCAAGCCCAGATACCGTGCAACCAGGAAACCGAGGGTTTCCTGAACAAAGAAGCTTCTGCTGATGCGCTTGGCAATGCCCATAGCGTCGGAGCCGATCCGTTGCCGTAAATAAATAAAAAAATTACTCGCTCCGAAGGATGAACCTTCGGCAATCACGACGTGCCGGGATCGAGCAGACGATGCAGATGCACGATAAAATAACGTGTCTGGGCACTGTCGACCGTAGACTGCGCCCTGGCCTTCCAGGCAGCGCTGGCGCTGGTGTAATTCGGATAGATGCCAACAATATCGAGCTTCGACAGATCCTTGAACTGTACGTCATCCAGTGACGTAAGCTCCCCGCCGAAAACAAGATGAAGCAGTTGCTTCTCGGGCTTATTGCGTGTTTCAGACATGAGCCCCTCACATATGTGATTCACGTTGGTGGAAACGTCTTAGAGCATTTTTTGCCCGTGTGGATACCGGACAAGCGGAAGAAAGTGAGGAAAACCGAGAAATTAACGTGACGATACTATTCAAGGCGAATTGTCAGGTTCAAGCTCTGCTCTTTCCATGGCGACCAGCAGGCGTGCGTGAGCGGAGGCCTCCGCCGCAATCAGTTCGCCATGAACGATATTTGGCTGGTTAAAGCGGATCTGCGCACCGTCTCTTCCTGTCATGCGCCCGCCGGTTTCCGCCAGAAGAAGCTGCCCTGCGGCAATATCCCAATCGCTGGCATCCGTGGAGACAAGCGCGGCGTCGATACTCGCGTCCGCCAGCCGGGCAAGGCGCATGGCGAGCGAGGGAATAGCCGGAACGCGGGAACATTCGGTCGTCGCATCCAATCCCGCCTGTAAGCGATCAACTAGAAATTTTGGCCCCGCCACGCGCAGCCACTTCCGATCCGGCACGGAAAGCGGACCGAGCCGCTCGCCATTACAGAATGCACCCTGTCCTTGAATCGCTTCGTAATACAGCCCCCGCGTCGGAGCGTAAACGATTCCGATAACAGGCGCCCCCTCCGTAACGAGAGCAACCGACAGACACCAGTCAGGATGACCGGACAGGAACCCCCGCGTGCCGTCAATCGGATCGACAATCCAGACATGGGGATTACCCAGTCGCTCCTTGTTATCGGCGGTTTCTTCCGAAAGCCAGGCAGCCTCGGGAACGAGCATCGTCAATTCCCGGCGAAGAAACCCATCGACGGCAATATCGGCTTCCGTTACCGGCGAACCGCCATTCTTGGTCCAAAGCCGCGCTGGGGTCCGCTCGCCCAGACGGAAGAAGGAAGCGGCAATGTCTCCTGCCCGTCTAACGATCTCGCGCAGCGGATGGAGGAAGGTATCGGACGGAAGTAGCGATGAATGCGTCATGGTTATAAATTGATTACAGGCAACGTTACTTTTCACGCGATGTAGCAATCCAGCGCCAGCGCCGCGAACAGGATCAGGCCTGCATCGCGATTGGAGCGGAATAGCCGCAACGACCGGACGCCATCCTTCGGATCGAGGGTGGCGACCTGCCACAGGCAATGTAGGCCGAAACCGGCCAGCCCGAAGAACGATACCCACCCTGCCCCGGACAACCCCAAGGCAACCGCGAACCCGGCAACAGTGAACAGATAACACAACCCCACAGCCAGCCCGACCCGGGAACCGAAAAATCGCGCCGACGACTTGATTCCGGCAACCTCATCGTCTTCGATATCCTGAAGAGCGTAGATCGTGTCATACCCGACCGTCCAGGCAATGGCGCCGAGATAAAGCGCAACCGGCGCAAGACCAAGAGCGCCGACGGTTCCCGTCCAGCCGAGAAGCGCGCCCCATGAGAACGCAAATCCGAGAACGAGTTGAGGTACCCAGAACACCCGCTTCATAAGCGGATAGAGCACGACGATGCCAAGCGAGGCGAAGCCGAGGATGATCGTGATCGTATTGAACTGCAACAGCACCAGCAGGCCGATGGAACAGAGCAGCACGATGAAGAGCAGGGCATTGCGCGGACTGACATCCCCCGCCGGTATCGGCCTGTTCCGGGTACGCTCCACTTTGGCATCTAGATCGCGGTCGACCAGATCGTTATAGGTGCATCCCGCGCCACGCATGGCAATCGCGCCGATGAAAAATAGCAGCAGGTGTAACGGGTCGGGATATGGCTTTCCCGCATATTGCGCGGCAAGCGCCGTCGACCACCAGCATGGCAGCAACAAGAGCCACCAGCCGATTGGCCGTTCGATGCGCGCCAATCGCAGATAAGGTCGGGCGAAGGGTGGGGCCAACCGGTCCGCCCAGTGCCCACTGACGGCATCCGGAAGGATAGTTTCCGTCAATTGATCGCCCCTTGCGGAATACGATACTGCCCGGACAGACCGCCACCGCCGAGCATACCGCCGCCTTCCTTCTCAGCCTTCTCGGCCTGCGCCGCAGCCTTGCAGGCATTGGTACGGAATACCGAAACCTGCTTCTGATCCTTCTGGAAACCGGAGACAAAATCCGCCGGAATGCTGCACCAATCCTTGTTGTCAGCGAGCCATTTCAGCGCCCTGTCGCCGTTTGCGACCAACCTGCGTGCCGTAGAACAGGCCATATTGGCATCGACTTTCTTGCCGCCCTTGTTCCATGAATTGATCTGGGCGACAATCTTCTTCCTCTCTTCCAGAAGCGGGAGGATATCCTGACACGAATTCGATTGCGCCCATGCCGTCCCGGCAGGCGAGAAAAAGACAACGGCAAGGAACGCGAGAACAGCGCGGGGCGGAAACGCTTCATGCGACATCCTGGTCTCTCCTGCTTCAAGGCCTTGTGCAAACGATCCGGCTTGGTCCGGCATCCGCAACAATGCGATTACAATACACAAAAAAAGGCAACGGAACCTGAACATGATGCCGACCGGACCGCACTCCAAGGTGCAGAAGGCATTGCCCGATGCCTGTGCCTCATTTAACAGGTCAAAAGCCCAGCCTGCAACTCCAAGCATCTATCAGGGACATCCCGATGGAACACTAGAGAACGGGAAAAACGGCAAGTCGATGGCAAAAGGTCATGAAATAGCATGCTGCGACATGGCAACTCCCGGTTTCTGGCAAGTAATCCCTGACAGGCGATATAATCTGGCATTTCGGAATCTTCGCGGGAGAATGTCGCAATGATGGCGGAAGAATTCACTGGACCGAGACTATTCGTCGATTCTCGCCTGCAACCAGAAAGCATTGTTCCCCTTGACCGCGACCAGACGAATTACCTCGTCAATGTCCTGCGAATGAAGGAAGGAGAACGGCTCCTGGTCTTCAACGGGCAGGACGGAGAATGGCTGGCCGGACTGCGTTCGTCAGGCCGCAAGCAAATGATCCTCGACATCATGTGTCAGACGCGCCCACAGCCGGATGCGCCCGATCTCGTCTATCTGTTCGCACCGCTGAAACACGCCCGGCTCGATTACATGGCCCAGAAAGCGACGGAGATGGGCGTCAGCCGGTTACAACCAGTCATCACCCGTCACACACAGGTCTCGCGGGTGAATCTGGAACGGATGCGCGCCAACGTCATCGAAGCGGCGGAGCAATGCGGTATCCTGACCATTCCGGACATATCTCCGGAACAGCCGCTGGCGAATACCCTCGACACCCTGGAACCGGATCGGTTGCTGATATTCTGCGACGAACACACCCCCGTAGCCAATCCTGTAGATGCCCTCTCCGACTGGCGCGGCAGCGGCAGAAAGGCCGCGATTCTGGTCGGACCGGAAGGCGGCTTCGCCAGTGAGGAGCGGGAAATGATCCTGCGTCATCAGCCCGTTGCGCGCCTGTCGCTTGGGCCGAGAATTCTGCGCGCCGACACGGCTGCGGTCGCCGTGCTTGCAATCGTGCAAAGCTGTCTCGGCGATTGGGTCTGAAAATCAAGGAAAAAGACGTTCCTGCCCCGGTTTCCACCCCGTTGTCCGGTTTTTACATGCAAGGGTTGCATTGCGGTTGCAGGGGCGAATGGTTATCTATCCACAGCACAGGCGCTTCCTGACGGAAAGTGGCTGAGCACAAACCTTTGCAAGACAATAGTTATGGAATGTCGGGCGTTTCACATTGATCGCCAGGTTCCGAGGCTGATCGCGAAATGGCGCGGCGGCACGATAGGGGTTGCTCGATGGCACATGAAGACAGCGGTTCGGAGCCTATCGGTTCCCTGGCCGATCTGGCAGGCTGGTTTGCAGGCGGTGAGAAACCTCACGCAGCATGGCGCATCGGCACCGAGCACGAGAAAATCCCGTTCCGGAAAAAGGATTTGAACCCGGTCCCCTATGAAGGACCGGACGGCATCCGGGCGTTGCTTGAAGGTCTGGCGGCGCGGACCGGCTGGAAACCCGTCCTCGAAGGCGATCATCCCATCGCCCTGGTAGCGGCGGACGGCAGCGCGATCTCGCTCGAACCCGGCGGGCAATTCGAACTGTCGGGCGCACCGGTGGCTGATCTCCACGCCACCAATGCCGAAACGATGCAGCACATCGCCGACAGCAAGGCGGTCGCCGAAAAACTCGGTATCGACTTTCTCGATCTGGCGGTGAACCCGATCTGGCGGCGGGAGCAGATCCCGCAGATGCCGAAAGGGCGTTACCGCATCATGACCGCCTACATGCCGAAGGTCGGCACGATGGGTCTCGACATGATGTACCGCACCGCCACAGTACAGACCAACCTCGATTTCGCCTCCGAAGCGGATATGGTCGCCAAGATGCGGGTAGCGCTGGCCTTGCAACCGGTGGCAACCGCCCTGTTCGCCAATTCGCCGTTCTCAGACGGCAAGCCGAACGGCTACCTTTCGCTACGCTCGCGCATCTGGCTCGACACAGACGCCAACCGCACAGGCATGCTCGATTTCGTTTTTCAAGACGGATTCGGCTATCAGCATTATGCCGACTGGGCGCTGACGGTGCCGATGTATTTCGTCCGCCGCAACGGCGTCTATCACGATGCCACCGGCGCTTCGTTCAAAGATTTCCTGGCGGGCAAACTCGCTACGTTGCCTGGCGTGCAGGCAACGATGGACGATTGGGTGGACCACCTGTCGACCCTATTCCCTGAAGTACGCCTGAAGCGCTATCTGGAAATGCGCGGCGCCGATGTCGGCCCGTCGGAGCGCATCGTCGCCCTGTCGGCCCTGTGGACCGGCCTTTTATACGATCCGCAAGCCCTCGACAGCGCATGGCAACTGGTCAAAACCTGGAGCTCGGAGCAGCGGCAGACGCTGCGCCGCGATGCGCCCCGTCTCGGACTGAAAGCCGTAGTCGGCGGGCGTCCGGTCCTCGACATCGCCCGCGACATGCTTGCTCTGGCCCGCACCGGTCTCACCCGCCGCAGCGTCAAAAATGCAGCAGGCCAGGACGAAAGCCTCTACCTTGATCCCCTCGACCGAATCGTCGCGCACGGCCAAAGCCCGGCAGAAGATTTACTCGATTGCTATCGCAGCGCATGGAACGGTTCGCTTGAGCCGGCATTTTCCGAACGGGTTTTTTAGAGTATTTTACGCTGAAATAAAAACCGGTTCAGCCGAACAAAATACGAAGATACCCGGAGCAGGATGCATTTCCGTGCAAACGCACCCTGCTCCAGGTATTCTGGCGTAGAGCTGCTTTTCAACCCGATGAGATCGAAAACACTCCGATCTTCCTTTGCTGTTGCATTTTATCCGCTCAATCGATGCACATTATCTTGCAATCCCCTCTGAAACCTCCAAGTGGCAACCTCAAGGGGTACTGGCGATGTGTAGTAAGGGGCTGTTGAACTGGATCACCACGGAACAGGGCCGTTTCCGTCGGAGAACGTGCCTGTAGGACCGTCATCGCCTATCAGGGCGAGCCGTACCGGTTCACGCGCACCTTCCTCGACGCTCCAGGTGCCGCTGAAGTTGTTGAGCGCAGTGGACGTAAAGCCGGGACATGCGGCGTTCACCTTGATGTTCGTGTCCTCAAGGGCAAGCGCGAAGGCCAGCATGACCGCATGAGCCGCCGTCTTCGACACGGAATAGTTGCCGAACATCCTACGGTGAGGGTTTGCAGGATCCGAGTTCAGCGTCAGCGATGCCCCTGAGCTTCCAGTGATGACGATCCGCCCGGACGGTGCCTCGCGCAGCAGTGGCAGCATCGCCTGGGTAACGGCGATGACGCCGAACACATTGGTCTCGAACACCGTCTTCACGTCTTCGAGCGGCGCGTCGATCAGCAGATTGGTCTTGACCGTTTCCTCGAACGACTGGCCGGACCTGGCACGCGAGATGCCGGCGTTATTCATCAGCACGTCGAGACGACCGAATTTGCCACGGATCCGTTCTGCGGCTGCCATAATGGAGGCTTGATCAGTTACGTCGATCTGGATCGCGTGGGCACTATCGCCGATCTCCCGGGCGGCCACTTCACCCTTCCTCAGATCGCGCGCGCCGACCAGAACGGTCAATCCGTGGCCGACAAGTTTCTTCGCGATTTCCAGCCCGATACCCTGGTTCGCACCGGTGACGAGCGCAACACGTCTTTCTTCCATGATCATCTCCTTTGCTGAGGATAGCCAGCGCTGCATTATTGCGATAAACAGATATTAAACGGA
>JAVBRX010000115.1:0-13468 GCA_031547465.1 Microvirga sp.
GCCGCCGCCAACATTTCCGGCAGGTTCAGGCTTTCCTGTAATTCGGCGATATAGACGCAGCCTGTTTCAAGAACCGCGTCCTTCGTCAAGTCTATCTCGTGCAGGCTCAACGTATCGAGCCGTTCACGCACGGTTCTCCCCGGCCCCGGCAGGAAGCTGGCGCGCACCCGATAGGCCCGCCGTCCGAGCCGCAGATCGAGGCTCGCCGGCTGCACCTGCCCCACCGCGAACGGCGTTTGCGAAACGATGACGCCCTCCCTGGCAAGCAGGAGGATGGCCTCATCGGGAAGGATGCCGTCTGTGATATCGGACATGGTGCGGACCTGAGAAAGGCTGGACGAATGGAGTGCTACCGGAGCGCGTCTGGGAGCATTGGCAAATCATGGCGGTATTCTCAAGGATATAATGACCGAAACTGAATAGTGTTGACGCCGCTTTCCGGCTCCCGCATGGAGTCTTCAGTTGCATCCGGCACTGAAGACTGTGCGAATCACCAAGCGAATCAATCGTCTCGCCGCTGCGAAGAGGCCCGGCACATAAACCGGGCAGCATGAAGAGGTTTCATCCATGAATTCCCCACGGCGGCTTGCCCCGCTCGACTTGCTCGCCGATCTGGTGGCGTTCGACACCGAAAGCACGAAATCGAACCTGCCATTGATCGATTACGTCGAGACCTACCTGCGCTCCTGGGGTGTAGAGCCGGTCAGGTTGCTGAATGCAGCGGGCGACAAGGCCGCGTTGCTGGTTACTATCGGCCCGAAAGACAAACCGGGCATTGTGCTTTCCGGTCATACCGATGTCGTGCCGGTCGAAGGGCAGGAGTGGAGCGCGGACCCGTTCCGCCTGCGGGTCGAGAATGGTCGCGCCTACGGGCGTGGCGCGGTGGACATGAAGGGCTTTGCCGCCCTCGTTCTCGCTCAGGTACCAGACTGGACAGCGGCGCAACTAACGAGTCCGATCCATATCGTTCTCTCTTACGATGAAGAAACCACCTGCCTCGGCGTCATCGATGCGATCGGCTATCTCAAGGCTAATCATCTGCTCCCCAAGGCGGTAATCGTCGGCGAGCCGACCGGAATGCTGATCGCCGACGCCCACAAGAGCGTCGTTACCTTTGACACGGTTCTGCACGGCAGGGAGGCGCATTCGGCCAAGCCCAATCTCGGTGCCAACGCAGTGATGGCAGCGGGCGACCTAATCACCGAACTGAACCGGATGGCCGCCGACATGGAAGCGCGCGGAGATGCTAGCGGACGGTTCGATCCGCCCTATACCACCGTGCATATCGGTCGCATCCATGGCGGCACGGCGCGCAACATCCTGCCCAAAACCTGTACCATCGAATGGGAGTTTCGCGGTTTGCCGGATCTCGACCCCGAAGAGTTGCCAAAGCGTCTCGCCGCCGTTGCCGAGCGGACCGTTCGCGACCGTCTCAACCGCTTCGGAGATTTTGGCCGGGCCGAAACCACCCTCGGCGTCTCCGTGCCACCCTTGCGCCCGGAGCCGGATTCGCCCGCCGCCCGCCTCGCCATGCGCCTTGCGGGCCGCAATGAAACCGTCACCGTGTCTTTTGCCACTGAAGGCGGCCATTTCCAGAGTGCCGGCATGTCGACGGTGATCTGCGGCCCCGGCTCTATCAACCAGGCACATCAGGCGGACGAATACATCACCCTCGAACAATTCGCCGCCGGTGAAGCCTTTATGAAGCGCCTGACGCAGGAATGCTGTGGCTAACGTTTTCCGCTTAGAGCGCGATCCGATCAAATTGCATCAGATCACGCTCTAACTTTCCTTTATTTACCGCATTCTCTTGCGCCGAACCGGTGGCCATTTCGGCGGAAAATGCTCTAATCTTCCGGCTGCGAAACATCGTCCGGCGCAAATGTGTACTGGCGTGAACAGAATTCGCAGGTGACATGAATGCTGCCATCGTCGCCAACCATGTCGCGTTTGTCCTGTGCCGAGAAACGGCGCATCATCGCCACCACTCGCTCACGCGAACACTGGCATGCCTCGCGCAAGGGCTGGGTCGGAAAGACCATGACGCCCTGCTCGTGGAACAGCCGGTAGAGTAATCGTTCGCTGGCGAGCATCGGGTCGATCAGTTCGTGATCCTCCAGCGTCGCCAGTAGCGCCTTCGCTTCCACCCAGGAGTTGTCCTCCGCGACATGACGCTCGTCGAACAGTTTCCCCCCCTCTGGAGCATCGCCCGGCGGCAGATCCGCCTGTCGCATCCGCTCTATCGAGGTCGGCAGAAACTGGGCGAGGATGCCACCAGCGCGATACCGGCTTTGCCCGTCGACGATCTGCTCCGCCACCGCGAGGCGAACTCGGGTCGGGATCTGCTCCGATTGGCGGAAATATTGGTCCGCCGCACCCTCGAACCCCTGATCGGTCAATTCCACCACACCCTGATAACGGTTCATATCGCCGCCGGGGTCGATGGTCAGCGCCAGAATGCCGTTGCCGAGCAATGCCTTGACATCGTGCGGGCCGGCGCCGAGGGCGGCGATGGCCTGCGGATCGAATTGCACATAGGCGCGCAGACGATCCGGCGTATCGAAATCCGCCACCACGAGGCTGATCGGACCATCGGTCTTGCTCTGTAACTGAAACCGGCCTTCGAATTTCAAAGACGATCCGAGCAACGCCGTCAACGCCACCGCCTCGCCGAGAACACGCGCCACGGCATCCGGATAAGCGTGGCGCTGCACGATGGCATCGAGTGCCGGACCGAGCCGAACGGCGCGCCCACGCAGGTCTAGGCTTTCAACGGCGAACGGCAGAATCGTGTCGTCGCCTGCTGGTATAAAATCGCTCATGGCTTGCCGTTCACGCCTTGTCCGCACCGAGGCACCAAGCAAGAATGCCGTTCTGCGCGTGCATGCGGTTTTCCGCCTCATCGAACACCACCGATTGCGGCCCGTCGATCACCTCGTCCGTGACCTCCTCGTTGCGGTGTGCCGGCAGACAATGCATGAATATGGCATCCTTCGCCGCCACGGCCATCAGATCGCGATTGACTTGATAGCGGCGCAACAGATTATGGCGGCGCCATTCGTCCTCGTCACCCATCGACACCCAACAATCGGTGACGATGCAATCCGCGCCGCGCGCCGCCTCGAATGGATCGGCGGTGAGGTTGATGTTTGTACCCTGCTCGCGCGCCCATTTCACCAGTTCCGGATGCGGCGCAAGTTCGATGGGGGTGGCGACGTTGATGGTGAAATTGAGCCGCGCCGCCGCATGAATCCACGAGGCAAGCACATTGTTCGAATCCCCGGTCCAGGTAATCGTACGCCCCTGGATCGGCCCGCGCTTCTCCTCAAAGGTCATGATATCGGCCATCAACTGGCACGGATGCGAAATCTTGGTCAGGCCGTTGACAACCGGGATGCTGGCGTTACGCGCTAGATCCTGCACCATGTGATGATCCAGCGTGCGGATCATGATCGCATCGACGAACCGAGACAGCACCCGTGCAGTATCGGGAACAGATTCGCCGCGCCCGAGCTGCATTTCCGCCCCGGTTAGCATCAGCGTTTCGCCGCCGAGCCGCCGCATCCCGACATCGAACGACACACGTGTGCGGGTCGACGGCTTGTCGAAAATCATCGCCAGGAATTTACCCGCCAGCGGGCGGTAATCTGGCTCAGTGCGGCGCTTCTTGATTCGCAGGCCCGTATCGAGCAGATGCCGCAACTCCGCTCCACTGAAGTCGCTGAGATCGAGAAAATGGCGAATGGGGCCTGTCATGAAACCTATCCTTAGGATGCTACCGGTAGTTGGAATGGCAGAGTGTTGTTCAGGCGCTCTTTTCTTCGAGCGCACGGCAGGCCGCGTCCAGCCGTTCGAGGGCAGCGGCAAGATCGGATTCGTCGATGATAAGCGGCGGCAGCAAGCGCACTACATTATCGCCCGCACCAATGACGATCAGTCGCGCATCGCGCGCCGCAGCGATGAAATCGGTATTCTGAACCTTTGTTCTGATGCCGAGCATCAGCCCCTGGCCACGCACATCATCGATGATTCGCGGATGCCTGTCCTTAAGTTCGGCCAGCCGCTGCTTCGCCAACAGGCCGAGACGCTCGACTCTCTCGAGAAAGCCCGATTCCTGAATGACATCAAGAACGGCATTGCCGACCGCCATCGCCAATGGATTGCCGCCGAAGGTCGTGCCGTGCGTACCGGCGGTCATGCCTTTCGCCGCCTCTTTCGTAGCGAGGCAGGCGCTCAGCGGAAAACCGCCGCCGATGCCCTTGGCAACGGTCATGATATCCGGCGTGACGCCGCTCCATTGATAGGCGAACAGTTTGCCGGTGCGCCCGACCCCGGTCTGCACCTCATCGAAAATCAGCAACAAACCCTTGTCATCACACAATTTGCGTAACGCCCGCAGATAAACGGGATCGATCGGGCGAACGCCGCTCTCGCCCTGTATCGGCTCGATCATGATTGCCGCCGTCGCCGGGCCGACCACGGCTTCCAGCGCCTTGAGGTCGTCAAACGGCACCTGATCGAACCCGTCCGCCTTCGGACCGAATCCTTCCAGATACTTGGCCTGTCCGCCCGCCGCGATGGTGGCAAGCGTGCGCCCGTGGAACGCTCCTTCAAGGGTGATAGTACGGAACCGCTCCGGTTGCCCGTTCGCGGCATGATATTTGCGCGCCATTTTAATGGCGCCCTCATTGGCTTCCGCGCCGGAATTGGCGAACATCACCATATCGGCGAAGGTCGCATCGACAAGGCGTTGCGCCAACCGTTCACCTTCCGGGATGCGGAACAGGTTTGAGGTATGCCAGATCTTCTGCGCCTGCGCCTCAATGGTCGCCACAAGATACGGATGGGCATGACCCAGGGCATTGACAGCAACACCTGCACCGAAATCAAGATATCGCTCGCCATTCTCCGCAATGAGCCAAGGGCCTTCGCCCCGCTCGAAAGCAAGATCGATACGGGCAAAAATGGGAACGAGTGGAGATGTCACGATGAACTCGATTTCTGTAACGGAGTGCAAAGATTCGTCTTGACTCTCGCGATTCGCGAAGCTGTCCGAAACGAAGAGACCGCCCACAAGGGCGGCTTGCTATAATTTTATTAGCGTTATCGCCCCTGTCAAATGAAACGGCTCAACTAGGCTCAACTCGTTAACAGACAAGCAGATTCCGTTGCTGTCCCCAGACCGATTCGCCCCTTGTGACTTCTCTTGGGGAAAACGGAATCTGATTCCTCCTGACTCTTGCGCGTGAGTCGCCGCATCTAGTAGGTTCTATCTTGTTCAGCACGAGATACCGCGCCTGACGAGAATTTTACCGGCCAAAAGTGACGTTTGGAACGCAGGAAACTGATTCCCGCGGTCCCGGACGGATTCTGCCCAGAACCTTAAGACACCAACCGATGGAGACACCAAATGTCCGATGCGGGAGCAACCTGGACCGATGAACGGGTGGAACTGCTCAAGAAGCTCTGGGCGGAGGGGTTGAGCGCCAGCCGCATCGCCACTGAAATCGGCGATGTGTCGCGCAACGCCGTCATCGGCAAGGTACATCGGCTTGGACTTGCCGGACGCGCCAAGGAAAAAGGCTCTTCCGCCCCTCGACCACGCAAACGCCAGAACACAGCCGCACCGACGGCGCCCCGCAAATCATCCGCACCGCGTCCGGCCTTTCCGAAGCCGGCCCCGGTGCGAAACGTATCTTTAAACCCGGACGATCCCACCGAAGCGGTGGAGATCGTCGACCATCGGCATTTCGATGCGGCGGCGATGCCGCAATGTGAGCGGGTAACGATCATGGAATTGCGGGATTCGATGTGTCGCTGGCCGCTGGGTGACCCTCTGACACCGGAATTCCGGTTCTGCGGCGGCGATGCCGTCATCG
This sequence comes from Microvirga sp., assembly GCA_031547465.1. Taxonomy (GTDB): domain Bacteria; phylum Pseudomonadota; class Alphaproteobacteria; order Rhizobiales; family Beijerinckiaceae; genus Hohaiivirga. Next base: position 5,880 of record JAVBRX010000115.1, read on the forward strand.
GCCTGCCCTATTGCCCGCACCATTGCAGCATCGCCTACCAGCCCGCTCAGGAGCGCAGGCGCGAACGCAAGACCGGAACGATGGGATAAACTGGTTGAAGCCAGGGCTTTTGGGGGGAGATCAACGATGCCGCCGTAGATATGGTCCGCCACGGTGATCTGAATTATCTGGCATGCGATTATTTGGCTGAGTTGACGCTGTCCATCATGCAACGACAACGGCAACGTAATCCCCCAAGCCGGTTACGCGCATGATTTCATTGGTTTGCCCAAGCTGATCCTGCAGGATTATCTTGATGGCGTGTCAGAATCGTCACCAATGCCGGCGGCATGAATGTTGAAGACGCGGCTGAGGCGGCCACTCAAATCGCTGAAGCAGGTGGGCGCAAATGCCGGATCGCCATGATAGCAAACACGCTCGAATATTCCGTCATAATGTACTCTCGAACACAACTTTTTCCTGAACATTTGCCGGCTAAATTCATTCACAACCTGCCCTCAGGCAATATGCCGATGGAAATGGGAGACAGCGACGAAAAGCCCGACGAGACTCTGCCCGGAACCTGAAAGGAAACTATACAACAGGCGGAAAAGGAGCTTCTGCATAAAGCGTTAGCCGTCGCCAACGAAAATCGCAGCCAGGCGATCCACGCCCTGGGGTTAAGCCGCAAAGTCTTCTACAGCAAACTTCATCAGTATAAAATGCTATAGTCTGTAGACAGCACTCCTTGTCCTTGATCCTTCAAAATCTCTCATCGAATGAATATCCCACCCCGCGCACGGTACGGATTGGATCGGGTTGTCCCTCGCGACTCAACACCTTACGCAGACGCCCGACATGGACATCCACCGTGCGGTCGTCGAGATAGGCATCGTTACCCCAAACGCCGTCCAGCAGTTGCTCGCGAGTGAAAACACGGCCCGGTTTACGCATCAGATATTCCAGCAGCTTGAATTCCGTCGGCCCGAGATGCACATCAGCACCACCACGTTGGACGCGGCACGTCTCGCGGTCGAGTTCGATATCCCCGGCGCGCAGCAGATGAACGGCGGCATTAGGCGCAGAACGGCGTAACAACGCCTTGACACGAGCGAGAAACTCCGGAACCGAAAACGGTTTGACGATATAATCGTCCGCTCCCGTCGACAGGCCACGCACCCGGTCGACCTCCTCCCCACGCGCGGTCAGCATAATGACCGGTAACCGCTCCGTGCCACTCTTCGCCCTGAGACGGCGGCATAGTTCGATACCGGAAATCCCCGGCAGCATCCAGTCGAGCACCACGAGATCGAACACCTGCTCGCGCATCAGCGTTTCAGCAGCTTCGCCGTTCTGCGTCCGCTCCACCACATAACCTTCAGACTCGAGATTATAGCGCAACAACAGCGCCAGGGCGTCTTCATCCTCGATGATAAGAATGCGCGCCGTCATGGGATTGCCTCCCTATCACCCGGCGGCGGCATGATCTCGTCATTTTTTGGGCGCTCCGCAACCAGCGTCTCGCCGGTGATGAGATAATGGATCGTTTCGGCAATGTTGGTCGTATGGTCGCCGATGCGCTCGATATTCTTGGCGCAGAACAGAAGATGCGTGCAGAAGCTGATATTGCGCGGGTCTTCCATCATGTAGGTCAGGAGTTCGCGAAACAACGAAGTGTGCAGCGCATCCAATACCTCATCCCGCTTCCAGACGTCGAGCGTCAGGTCCAGGTTCTGCCGGGCATAGGCATCGAGCACATCCGTCAACTGGCCAAGCGCCAATTTCGTCATTCGCCGCACACCAAGCACCAGTTTCTGCGGCTCGAATTGGTCCTTGATGGCAAGCGTCCGCTTCGCCACGTTCTTCGCCAGATCGCCGACACGCTCCAGATCGCCGGAAATGCGGATGGCGGAAACGGTTTCACGTAAATCGACCGCCAGCGGCTGGCGGCGGGCGATCATCAGGATCGCCCGCTCCTCTATCTGACGCTGCAAGCCGTCGAGGCGCAGATCCGTCTCGATCACCGATCTCGCCAGCACGGCGTTGCGCTCCACCAACGCCTTGATGGCATTACCGAGCATGTCTTCGGCAATGCCGCCCATTTCCGAGATCGTGCGGCGCAAGGCTTGCAGTTCGGCATCGTAGGATCTGACGATATGGTTCGACATGGCTTTTACGTCCTCGCACTCATTCTCTTGCACCTACCGCTCGCATCAGCCGAACCGTCCGGTGATGTAATCCAGCGTCTGCTTCTTGTCGGGCCGCAGGAACAGCCGGTTGGTTTCGCTGAATTCGATCAGTTCCCCGAGGTACATGAAGGCGGTGTATTGCGAGATGCGTGCCGCCTGCTGCATGTTATGCGTGACGATGACAATGGTGAAGTCGTTACGCAGCGTCTCGATCAGTTCCTCAATCTTGCCGGTGGAGATCGGATCAAGCGCCGAAGTCGGCTCATCGAACAGGATCACTTCCGGCCCCTGCGCCACGGCGCGAGCGATGCACAGGCGCTGCTGCTGTCCGCCGGAAAGCCCCAAGCCGGATTTGTGGAGCTTGTCCTTGACCTCACTCCACAATGCCGCCCGGGTCAGCGATTCCTCGACGCGCCCGTCGAGTTCCGATTTCGGCATCCTGCGGATCAGCCGTAGACCGAAAGCGACATTGTCGTAGATCGACATTGGAAACGGCGTCGGCTTCTGGAACACCATGCCGATGCGCGAGCGCAACTCGTTGACGTCGATATCGGGCGACAGAATATTGCGCCCGTCGAGCAATATTTCCCCCTCTGCCCGCTGCTCCGAATAAAGACTGTAGATGCGGTTGAAGGTGCGCAGCATCGTCGATTTGCCGCAACCGGACGGGCCGATCAGCGCTGTGACGCTACGATCGTGGAAGTCGATCGAGATATCCTTCAGGCTTCTGAAATCTCCGTAATAGAAGCTGAGCTTCCGCACGCTGATGCGGATCGCTTCCTCCCTAAGCAGAGATGGCCGGGTTTGGACCAGGGGAGTCATCAGGAATCCTTCTTAACGAACAGACGAGCGACCAGCGAAAGCACCAGGATGGCAGAGGTGATGAGAAGCGCTCCGGCCCAGGCCAACTCGCGCCAGTTCTGGTACGAAGAGGTGGCGAACTGGTAGATCGTCACCGGCAGGTTGGAGACACCGCCAGCAAGCGTCGGTTTGAACCAGAAACTGTTATTGAGGGCAGTGAACAGGAGCGGTGCGGTTTCTCCGGCGATGCGCGCCGTGGCGAGCAGAATGCCGGTCACCATCCCGGCCTTTGCCGCCCGCCAGGCAATCGCCGTGATAACCGTCGATTGCGGCGCTCCGAGCGCCGCCCCGGCTTCCCTGAGCGCGGCGGGCACGAGGCGCAGCATATCCTCCGTGGTGCGCACGATTACCGGAACGGCGATGATCGCCAGGGCGATACCGCCCGCCCAGCCGTTATAGCTTTTGAACGGGCGCACCAGCAGCGAATAGACGAACAGGCCGATCAGGATCGACGGTGCGGATAAAAGAATGTCGTTGACGAAACGGATGGCGGAGGCGAGCCGCGATTGTCGCCCGTACTCGGCTAAGTATGTCCCCGCCAGCACACCAACCGGCGTGGCGACGGCGATGCCGAGCAACGTCAGCACCAGAGTACCGGCAATGGCGTTGATCAGCCCACCGCCCGTGCTCATCGGCCCGGGCGTGATAGCGGTGAAGACATCCAGCGACAAGGCACCGAACCCCTCATAGCACAACATCAGTAGAATCCACCCCAGAGCGAATACACCCGCTGCCGTACACAGCAGACACACGACCTTGAGCAGACGGTCGGCTATGCGCCGCCCTTTCCGCACCCGCGTCCATGGTGTCAACTCTTTGGGAGCCGGTTTCTCGGATGCAGGTTCTGCAACCGACGCGGATGGAGGGGGCATATCCATGCTGGCGTTCCGTGCATCCGTCATTGGCTTATCACCTTGGCCCGCGCGATGAGCCAGCGCGAACAGACGAGAATGACGAAGGTGACGAAGAACAGGATACAGCCGAGCGCCAGCAGGGCACTGAGCTGCATTCCATCAGCTTCCTGAAATTCGTTCGCGATACGCGAGGCGATGGTCGAACCGGGATCGAACAGCGATGCGGATAGGCGGTTCGAATTGCCAATCACGAACGTCACCGCCATCGTCTCTCCCAACGCCCGCCCCAGCCCGAGCATGATCGCGCCGATGATGCTTGCCCCGGCCTGCGGGATCAGCACATGGCGCACCACCTCATAGGTCGTGCAGCCGACGCCATACGCGCTTTCGCGCAGTAGGGCCGGGATCTGGTCGAGAATATCCCGTGTCACCGAGGCGATGAACGGAATGATCATGATGGCAAGGATCATCCCCGCCGTGAAGACGCCAAGCCCGGAGGGCGTCGCCGCATGAAACAGCCCGCCGATGAGAGGCAGACCCTCGACGAGGCGGGAGACCGGCATCTGCACGAAGCTGGCGATGAGCGGCGCCAGCACGAACAGCCCCCACATGCCGTAGATGATGCTCGGCACCGCCGCGAGAAGCTCTATCATCGTCGCTAGCGGTCGTTTCAACGCAGCCGGGCAAAGCTGCGTCAGGAAGATGGCGATGCCGAGTGAAATCGGCACACCGAACAGGATGGCGATAAACGAAGAGGTCAGCGTTCCGGCAATGGCGACGAGCGCACCGTAATTGTCGTTACGCACACTCCATGCGCCATTGGTCAGGAAGCCGAAGCCGAACGCCTCGAACGCAGGCCAGCCGCCAATGACCATCGACACCATGATGCCTGCAAGCACCAGCAGCACCAGCAGCGCCGAAAGCAGGCTCGCCCACCTGAACAAACCGTCCGCCATCCGCGCCCGCGCGACGAAAACCGTACGCGGCGCGGAGAAGGTCATGTTCCGCCGATTGGTCATTGAGCGAGCCTTTTTCTGCGCGAGCAACTTACTGAGCAAGCGCCTGGGCGGCAGCCGACAGATGCGCGCGCCATTCCTGATGCACCATTGCTTTGGTCGCCTCCGGCAACGGCACGTAATCAAGGCTGCTCGCCGCCGCATCACCGTTCTTGAACGCCCAGTCGAAGAACTTCAGCACACCCGCTTGCTTGACTGAATCATCGGCGACTTTTGGGACCAGGATAAAGGTCGCGGCGGTGATCGGCCAGACGCCGTCTCCTGCCTGATCGACGAGGGAAATGCCGAAACCGGGTGTCGACGTCCAGTCGGCATTCACGGCAGCGGCTTGGAATGTCTGTGCTTCGGGAGAGACGAACTTTCCGGCCTTGTTCCTCATCTGTGCGAAGGCAATGCCGTTCTGCTTGGCATAGGCATATTCCACGTAACCGATGGCGTTTGGCGTCTGCTTGACCAGAGCCGCCACACCCTCGTTCCCCTTGCCGCCCTGGCCGACCGGCCATTCGATGGTCGTGGAAATTCCGGGGCCGTCCGCCCACACCTTCGACACCGCGCCGAGATAGGAGGTAAAGACGTTGGTGGTACCGGAACCGTCGGCACGATAAACCGGCGTGATTGCCGCATCCGGCAGAGCAAGGCCAGGATTGGGCGCGGCGATCCGCGGATCGTTCCATTTCACGATTTTGCCGAGATAGATGTCAGCGACAATCTCACCGGTGAGTTTCAGTTCGCCGGATTTCACCCCGACAAGGTTGACGACCGGCACTACGCCGCCCATCACCGTCGGAAACTGCACCAGCCCGTCCTTCTCCAGTTCCGCACCCTTCAACGGCGCATCGGTGGCGCCGAAATCCACTGTCCGGGCGCGAATCTGGCGCACCCCGCCGCTGGAGCCAATGGATTGGTAATTCATCGCCATGCCGGTGGCCTTGTAATAATCCTCGGCCCATTTCGCATAAACCGGAAACGGAAAGCTCGCCCCCGCACCGATGAGATCGGCAGCAAACGCCGGTGTGGCGACAACGACGGAAGCGGCGAGCAAGGTCGATTTTACAAGATTGGTAGCGGTAGATCTCAATGTCATCGTAACACTCCCTGAACTTGCCTTTCAGCTTAGGGACCGGGCTTCTCCCGCTCCTTAACAAAACCGGCTTTATCGGGCGTTCATAGATCCCCTATGACAGTTGCATGACACTTCAATGACAGGGCTTCCTGTCCAGACATCGCATGATTACACTTTCGGCGACAACTCACATTCCTCCAGGCTCACGATAAACGCCGCCCCTTCGCCCGGCGTACTGTCGATGCTCAGGCTGCCCTTGTGGCGGGCAAGGATATGCTTGACGATGGCCAGACCCAGACCGGAACCGCTCTTGGCCTTGGTCACCGGGCTGTCGGCACGAAAGAACCGTTCCGTAAGGCGTGGCAGATCCTGCCGGGCGATGCCAGGGCCGTGATCGGTGACAGTGAGGAGAATCCGCCCTTTGGCCCGGTCATCTGCTCCGGGCGGAGCATCGACCCGTGCCAAGGCAATATCGACGCGCTTGCCGCTACCGCCGTATTTAATGGCGTTCTCGATCAGATTCTCAGCGACACGCTGTAATTCGTCGCCATCGCCCCGGGTGAGGAACGGCGTCTGTAGCGGGGCGAACACCAAAATAACATCGCTCTCCGCCGCCAGCCGCGACAGATTGGCGATGGCGCGGTTAATGAGCGAAATAAGATCGACGGCTTCGTCCGGCTGCTGGTGCAGGCGCATCTCGATACGCGACAGCGACAGCAGGTTGTCGATCAACCGCGTCATACGCTGCGCCTGTTCGCGCATCAGGGCAAGAAAGCGTTCCCGCGCCACCCTGTCGTCCCGAGCCGTGGTTTGCAGCGTGTCGATGGCTCCGGTCAGCACAGCAAGCGGAGTGCGCAGTTCATGGCTGGCATTGGCGACGAACTCGACCCGCATTTCTTCCAGCCGGTGAGCTGTCGTTCGTTCTCGAAACAGAAGAACCGCCCCCGTCTCCGCTTGAGAACCCCCATCCACCATGGCCAACGGCGTGATCCCCACCTCGAAATGGCGCTCGTCCGGCACACGCTGCACATAATCGCGCGTAACTGCCCCGTTCCCGCTCACAACCTGCGCGACCGCGCCGAGCAACGCCGGGTTGCGCAGACCGAACGACAGAACATCGCCCTCCAGCAGAGCCGGGAACAGGGTCTGAGCGGCGGCATTCGCCTGCAATATCCGCTGTTCACCATCGACAGCGATAACCGGATCGGTCAGGTCGGCAAGCACGGTTTCGGCGACGGAGAGCCGCTCCCGTCCACCGATAGGCTGGAAAACCAGGTCGGCTTTCGTTGCGGGCAGGTTGGACGGAACGGGAATTACAAGGCACAGACACAGTCCGACAAGGGCAGCGGCAAGCAGCCGCCAGTCAAAGCTGCTCATGATTGCCTGCGCGCCAAGCACGAGGGCGGCAATGAGCAGGCCGCCCCGCATTGCATGGCGGCGAAACTGGCGAATCCGTTGACTTTTCCTGACATTATCCGGCATGCTGACAACCCTGCCGCTGGTTTCGACAAAGCACGGAAAACCGCGTCACCCGCGCCCGCCGCGCTGCCTAGCACCGACCCGCGCCATGCTGAACCGCTTGCGAATCTCGTATGCGCCGAGCAGGGCGAGAGCAATGACGAAGGGC
>JAVBRX010000099.1:0-26707 GCA_031547465.1 Microvirga sp.
GTCTGTGAGCCGGAATGTCCGGCTGACGCTATCCGTCCGGATACGGAGCCGGGGCTGGAAAATTGGCTGAAGATCAATGCCGAATACGCCAAGGTATGGCCGAACATCACGCAGAAGAAGGATGCGATGCCGGAGGCGGAAAAGTTCGATGGTCAGGCCGGCAAGTACGATGCCTTTTTCTCTGCCGAGCCGGGCGAGGGCGATTGAAACTTGGAGCAATTGCTCGGTAGAGCATTTTGCGTTGGAGTGGCATTCGGCTCAGCGGAGCAAAATGCGGAAAACAAAGGAAGTTGGAGCAGGAGGCTTTTCCCTGTAAATGCACTCTGCTCTGGAGTATCGTACCGGGAGCACATTCACGAGCTTTGGCCGTGAACAGCGTATTTAAATAGTCTGCAGTATTGGATGATTTTGACTGTCCGATGTCATAAACCAAAAAATGTTCTTGAGCGCGGATTGTATCATCGTTGCGCGAAAAGGATGTTTCCTGCCCAACAGGATGATAGGACAGCCTTTTCGTAGCCGGGCAGGAAGGGAACCTTAACCGTATCGGAGGGAATTCGAACGGAAAGTGTGCGGTTTAAGAAATTTCCAGTCGTAAATTGTGGACTGAGCGTTGTTTTACAACGTGTGCATCCGATGTTTTAATAGATTTGAAATATTTTTGCTTTTTGCGCCAAGCTGTGATACTGTTCCAACCATCATCGGTTTTTGTAACCCCGTGGCTCTCCCTCGGAGAAATATGGAGTGATCGTCACGGTACGATTCCAGAGCGGTAGGGGTAAGGGGAAACCGCTTGTTTCATGGTAGTTTGACTATGGTTGCCGTTTGAACTGACGGCAGGGTGACTTGGTTCGTTTTTAAACGTGCGCTGCTCCAATACAGCGCAGCGTTAAAGAGGTGTGCGCCGCTGAACCGGGAGGTTGCGGCGGTTGTTGCAGGAGGTTCGTCGTCGAATGACAGTCGCGAAAAAAACCACTCAGCGCGTGGGATTTAAGACCGGGGAGGCGATTGTCTATCCTGCTCATGGCGTTGGCCGGATTACGGCGATCGAGGAACAGGTCGTTGCCGGGTTCAAGCTTGAGCTGTTTGTCATTTCTTTCGAGAAGGACAAAATGGTCCTTCGGGTTCCGACCGCCAAGGCGGCCAGTGTCGGGATGCGCAAGCTCGCGTCGCAGGAATTGGTCGAGAAGGCGCTGGATGTCCTGACCGGGCGGGCGCGCATCAAGCGGGCAATGTGGTCGCGCCGTGCGCAGGAATACGAAGCGAAGATCAATTCCGGCGATCTGATCGCAGTGGCCGAGGTGGTGCGCGATCTCTACCGTTCCGATACGCAGCCCGAACAATCCTACAGCGAGCGGCAGCTTTATGAGGCGGCTCTCGACAGGATCGTCCGGGAAATTTCGACAGTGAGCAAGCTTACGGAAACCGAAGCTCTGAAAACTATCGAGCAGAACCTTGCCAAGTCGCCAAAACGCGGTTCGAAATCTGCGGATGGGGATGGCGAAGATCTCGAAGAAGCGGCAGCCTGAACGCGCTTTTTAGCTTCCGGTTATTTATCTCTTGAATGTCTGAACCCGGCCTCTGGCCGGGTTTTTTATTTCTTAGCCGGTAGCGACCGTTTTGGTGGGCGGCCAGACTCGGGGCATAAAAACGTAACGTAAGACTAAAGAAGAGAAGGAGAGAGTTCGGGGATTAAAGAATAAAATTGTTATATTTCAAATGGTTATAATATCATAAATTTTTTGCCTTACGTTACGTGATCCAATCAATCTTACGTAACGTAATATAAATGAAAAGACCAGGAGGCAATAATGGCAGAAATTTCCGGCGTCCGCCGCCACTTCGTTCGCGCTGCAATGAACGCGCCGTTTCTTGAAAGGGAAGAGGAGCGCAATCTGGCGGTGCTCTGGCGCGAAAACCAGGATGAACGCGCCCTGCACCGCCTGACGGCGGCGCATATGCGGCTGGTGATTGCCATTGCTGCCCGGTTCAAGCATTACGGTTTGCCGATGGCCGATCTGGTTCAGGAAGGCCATGTTGGGCTTCTGGAGGCGGCGGCGCGCTTCGAGCCGGAACGCGAGGTTCGGTTCTCGACCTATGCGACATGGTGGATCCGTGCGTCGATCCAGGATTACATCCTGCGTAACTGGTCGATCGTGCGTGGTGGCACGAGTTCGGCACAGAAGGCTCTGTTCTTCAACCTGCGTCGTTTGCGTGCCCGGTTGATGCGCAGTGGCGAGGACCGGATATCGGAAACTGTTCATCAGGAGATCGCCGACGCCATCGGTGTTTCGAAGCAGGATGTGGCGCTGATGGATTCGCGGCTGTCGGCTCCCGATTCCTCCCTCAATGCTCCGGTCGTCGATGGCGAGGCGGGCATGTCGGTGGAGCGCATGGATTTTCTGGTCGATGAGACGCCGCTGCCCGACGAGCGGGCCGGTGAGGCAATTGACGGTGAGCGCCGCACGAATTGGCTGAAACAGGCGCTGGAGGTTTTAAATGAGCGGGAACTCAGCATTCTCAAGGCACGGCGGCTTGAGGATGAACTGGTGACGCTCGAATACCTCGGCAGCCGCCTCGGTATCTCCAAGGAGCGGGTGCGGCAGATTGAAAACCGTGCCCTGGAGAAGCTACGCCGTGTACTCACCGACCGGTTCCCCGGCGCGGCGGCGGCAGTGTGACCGTTTCTCCTGCCGGTGATAGTTTTGTGATCTCCTCCAACCCCGGTTCGCCGGGGTACTTTTTATTCGGTGACGATCTTGTAACTTTCGCCGGGCTGGAGTTTCTGGTTGATATCCAGTCCGTTCAGCAGAAGGAACCGTTCGTAGCCCCTGTCCGTCGCCATCCGTCCGGCCATGGACTGTGTGCTGTCGCCTGGGGCAGCCCTGACAATGCGGATATGCAGGGGGGGGACGTTGGCTGCTTCCTGATCCGATATCCGCCGCATGCTGCCGAGGATGCTCTGGAAGCTGCGCCCCAGTTCCGCCCCACTGCCCTTGCCGGCGACGATCAGCCGGAAAACGGCATCGCCATTGTCGATCGCGGCCAGACGCATCGACCATTCCTCGTGCGAGGCCGTGGCGGTGACGATGGTGAGGCCGTTGACTGTTTCGGTGCGGAAGTCTCCCGGTACGATGGACCCGTCGCTCCATGTGCGGCGCAGAGCTTCTACTGGGCTGGTGCCGCGCTCGACGACATCGAATACGAACTGGGTTTCGGATGAGGGACCGGTGCCAAGCACTGCCTTGGAGGAATTTTCAAGCTGGAATCCGGGCGGGGCCTCGAAGGCGATGTGCATGTCGCCATGAATAAATTTTCTGCCGCGAACGATGCCGCCCTTCGGGTCTTCACCGTAGACGAGGCCGTTAATGGCAGCCAGATAGCCATCGCGATCATTGGTGGCTATGCCCGGTGCACCGAGTTGCCGTGCGGCGCGTTGTGACAGGTCGATCCGTTCCTTGGTGCTCGGATGGGTCGAGAGCATGCTTGTGCCACCACGGGAGCCGGAACCGCTGCGTTCTAGCGATTTAAGAAAACGGGTGGCACCGTAGGGGTCGATACCCGAGGCAGACAGTGTTTTGACGCCGATCTTGTCGGCATCAAGTTCCTGCGAGCGGGAGAAACTGGCGATGGTGAAACGCGAGCGGTCCTGTTGTTGCGAGGAACCGTCCGCATCCAGAAGCACGTCGGCAACCACCTTCGTCACCAAGGCGGAGCGCAGTTCAAGCTCGGTGCGTGCCGCTGCGTGGCGCAAGGTGACATGGGCGATCTCGTGCGCCATCACTGCGGCGATCTCGGCATCATCGCTGGCAAGCGCCAGCAGGCCGCGAGTGACGTACAGCCGTCCGTTAGGCAGAGCAAAAGCATTGACGACCGGAGAGTTGAGGATGGTGACGCGATAGCGTTCGCTGGGCCGCTCCGTTGCCGGGACGATGCGCGCAACCAGTCTTTCGAGATATGATCTGATCCGGGCGTTATCGTATTCACCGCCGAACGCTTTGACCAGCTTCCGATGGTCTACGTCCTCGGCTTTTTCGGAGACGACGGGTGTGATCGGCGTATCGGCTGGCAGGCCGATCTTGAGATCGTCGTCGGTGATACAGCCAGCAAGACCGGCGAGCAGGATGGCAACGGCACTCCATACCGGAGCCGTGATTGCAGGAGACCGCGTTTTTATTTTGAAGTCGCGCATCTCGTTCGTGCCATGCCTCATTTCTTCCGCCTTAGTCGCCTGGATCGGTATCGGGCAGAATTTCCAACATTTCCGGGGCTGTCAGTTCGATCACCGGGCCACCCCATTGCTCGACAATGCCACGAACCCGGACCCACCGTCCTGACAGGGCCGAAACGGGACGGTTCTGTCTGGCCATGGCGTCGCGGACATCCTTTGCCATGGTGACGGTGAAATCCTGCGACCAGACCACACCGAAATTCAGATAAGCGCGTTGCGGTCGATCTCCGATACTTCTGATTCTGCCTTCCACAAGCAGGAATCGTCCATTCTGTGTACTCAGCCGTTCTATATCCCGCGCCGGAACCGGGCGGAAGATGGGATTGCGCCACAACCCGCGTCGAAATCGGCGCGCAATCTCTTCTTTCACCAACAAACTTCCGTTGCACAGGGCTGTAGCCGAGCCGGAATCGACGAGGGCAAATCCGTTGTCGATGAGGAAAACCGCCAGATCTTCATCCCATTCCAGTGTGATCCGCCCACGCAGCCGCCCCCAGCGGTCGGACTTTGACGAATGATTCACCGTGATTGCAGATCCTTCAAAGCGACGTAGCGCTTCAAGGGTAGCGATGGCTTGTTCTCCGTCTGGAAGCCTGATGTCGGTGAGAAGGATGGTCTTGCCGTCGTCAAGCAGGATTTCCCCGCGTTCGGAAATTGCGGAAATGATCCCAGGCTTGGCTGGAAACCGGCATTCGTCGGCGGGTTCCGCCTGCGCGGAAAGGCTGGACACAAGTACGAGCGGCAATAGGGCTGCCATTGCCGGAAACAGCGCCCTACAGGCGGTACGATCGGGAGCTGTATTCATCGCCGTCGTTTCAGTCGGAAAGCGGGTATTAAGCTGTTTACGTCGCCGGTAAATATGTTAGTCCTACGTGCGGATGCGGAAGGGTGCGGATGAATCGCCATATCGCTTCCCTTGCCGCTAAATGCGTTGCCATGATTGTTTCACATTCATGCGAAACCTTACCGCAAGGCCGAGCCAGAGCGCAATGCGGTCCCGTAGCTCAGCAGGACAGAGCAGCGGTTTCCTAAACCGAAGGTCGGAAGTTCGAGTCTTCCCGGGATCGCCATTATAAATCAATGGGTTAGGGTGGGCTGCTTCTAGGCCGGTTTTATAGTTCTGTTCAATTCTGCCCGAACCCCAGCGCTGCTTCCTTGAAAAGGGTTGTAAGCTGGTTCTCCGGCGGCGCTCCGGCGACTATGCGTTGCACGGTGCCGTCGGGATCGATCAGGAATGCGGTGGGTGTCCCCATGATCGGGTAGCGCTCACGCGTCATTCCCAGTGGATCGTGCAACATCGGGATGGTGAGGCGATATTTGTCGATGATCGGTTGTAAGGATACGCCACCGATGTCGATATTAACGAGAACAACCTCAACCTTGTCTTTGTACAGTTCGCTGAATGCTTGCAGGCGCGGCATTTCATTGAGGCAGATGCCGCAACCCGACGACCAGAAACTGAGATAGACGCTGCGTCCGCGCCATTGGGATAACGCCACCGGTTCCCCGGAAAGGTCGACGGCGGCGAGTTCCGGGGCAGGCTGTCCGATCTGAGCCGTTTCCTCCTTGCAGGCCGCGCACAGGAGAATGAGAACGAGGGCAAATATCCTTTTCATGGCATGACCCTCCCATGGTGCAAGCGGATGATTTTCTGTGCGTATGCGCCCAATTCAGGGTTGTGGGTCACCATGATGATGGTGCGTCCTTCTGCATGCAGAGTGCGCAGCAGGTCGAGTACGCGCAACTCGTTTTCCTCGTCCAGGTTCCCGGTCGGTTCGTCGGCGAAGAGAAGTGGCGGCTCGTTGACGAGCGCCCGCGCGATGCAGACCCGCTGTTGTTCTCCGCCGGAAAGTTGGCTCGGCAAATGATCAATGCGGTGCGATAGCCCCACCTGATCGAGGGCCGCTCGTGCTGAAGCCTCATGAGTGGCGCTATGATAATATTGCGCCAGCAGCACGTTTTCGAGGGCCGTCAAATATGGAATGAGGTGGAATTGCTGGAAAACGAGGCCGATATGTCGCGCCCGGAAATGTCTGCGGCCTTCTTCGTCCAGTTCCGCCGCATTCACGCCGTCGAGCCAGACTTCGCCGGAGGTGGCGGAAAGCAGGCAGGTGAGAATGTTGAGGAGCGTCGTCTTGCCGGAGCCGGATGCGCCCATCAATGCAACAAACTGCCCTTTTCCGATTGTCATATCCACGGCATCGAGAGCCATGACCTCACCGAAGAGCTTCGTCAGCTTCCGGGTTTCAATTGCGAGTGTTTGAGACGGCTGCATCCTATTCGCCTTTCAGCACTGTCGCGGGATGGATCTGTACGATGCGGCGCACGGGAACCGCCGCTGCGGCAAGCGCAACTCCGAGCGACAATACGATTACAATCGGAATGACAGGGGCGCGTAAAGCGATGGTCGAGGCAAAAACCGCCTGTGCCAGTCCTTGTGCCAATATGAACCCCAACAGGCAGCCCACGAGCGTTGCCGCTGCCGCGATCACGAGGGTTTCTGTCATGATTTGCAGCATGATCGTCCGGTTGGCTGCGCCAAGCGCCTTTTGCAGGGCGAATTCCCGCCGCCGCTCGCCGACGAGGGCGGTCAGTGATGTGTTGACGCACAAGGTGGACAACAGCAGAACGATGATGGACACCAATCCCATCAATCCTTTGATTTTTCCGAAGATCTGGCCTTCATTGGCGGAGATCTTGCGAATCGGGCGGATGGTCCAGTCGGGGTGCACCACCCGCATGTGTTCGGCAAATGCTTCCGCCTCGCCGCGCGTGTTGCTGACGCTGAACAGCGCGTGCGACATTACCCCTGTTTCGCCAAGCCAGTTCTGCGCGGCGGCGAGGTTGACGAACAGCAGACTGTCGCTGGTGTCTCCGGCATCTACGACGGCTTTGATCCTGAGGCTTTTTCTGGCCCCGTCCTTCACAAGGGACAAGGTGTCGCCCGGTTTGACATTCAAGCGTTTTGCGAGGGTGCGACCGATCATGGCGTTCCGGTCGTCGAAGCCGACGCCGATCCATTGTCCTTCGATTTGCCAGTAAGGAACCAATGGGCGGATCGATTCGAACCGCACCCCCACCAGCGGTACGATTTCCAGCTCTGATCGCGCCCGCCCGTAAAGATATGGGCTTCCGGCGGCGATCAGTCCGGTGGGCGCTTCCTCCAAAATCCTGTCGAACGCGGCTTCCGGCAGGTTCCGTTCATGGGCCGGGCCGAGATAGAAATTAGCCCCGAATGTGCGTAATTCACGGCTTAGCTTGATTTCAATGTCGAAATAAATGGCGGCAAGGGCCGTTACGATAGCCGCGCCCGTCATCAATGCCGCGAACACGACGAAAACGCGGCGGTTGCGCACCGACAGGGCGCGCGCAATCAAGCGCCAGCGCATATCAATCCCGCCCATGCAGCACCTCTACCGGATAAAGACTGGCGATGCGGCGCGCCGGAAACCATGTGCCGATCAGGGCGATGACTACGGCAATCGCAAGCGTTACCGGCAAAACGACCCAGGCGAAATCGAGGGGAATGCCGAATAACTGGCGGCCTATGGCGCGCGCTACCGTCCAACCGGCCATGCAACCAAGAACGCCGCCGACCAGACTGCTCAGAACAGCCTCAGCATAGAAGGGTAGACTGATTTGCCAATCGCGTGCACCGAGCGCCTTCATCAGGCCGATTTCCTTGGCACGTTCGATCAATACACTGGTCATCAGGGAGGCAATGCCCATGGCTGATGCCAGCAAGGACGCACAGGCGGCCATGGCCAGAAGCCATTGCAATTTGCCGATCACCGCCCCTTCCGATGCGGCCACCTGCCAGATCGGCCTGACGATGCTGCCGGAAACGGCTTCCTCCAATTGATGGGCGATGGAGGTGACATAGGCGGTGCAATACCAGAGATCGTATGTTTCAGCATCGAGTGCGCCCGGATTCTGGACCGCCTTGCGCGACAGGTCGTTCTCCGGAACGGTCAGGGCCGATACGCGGACGAGATGGATCTTGCCCTTCATAGCCGACCAGGACTGAACCAGAGCGAGAGGGGCGATCAGGGCATCGTCCTCCTCGCCGCCGACAGAGAGGATTCCAGTTAGGGTCACAGTGCCGGAAGGGGTGAGTATTTGCGCTCCCTGCTTCCATCCGCGCTTTCGCGCCAACTGCTCGCCAGCCAGCACTTCCGCCTTGCCGTCTTTCGGCCAGGTGCCTTGGATATGCCAGTAAGAGCTGATGATCTTTTGGCCGGTATGAAATTCCGGGTCGTCTGCCGTCGGGAACGGAGCATCGAAAAACGTACCGATGGTACGGGTCTTTTCGTGGGCGATCTCGACATCCGCGAACAGGATCGGGGCGAACCCGACGATGTTGTTCCGCCAGAAAATGTCGATGATGTTGGGTAACTCGGTTTCATTCAGGCTGCTGCGTCTTGCCGGAGGATTGTCCTCCCCGTCGCCGAACAGCCCAGGCAGGACAGTTTGTTCTGCCGGCTCAATCAGGATATTGGCACCGTAAGATTTCATTTCCCTCGCCATTTTGTCGCCGATGTCGATGGATACCGCCATCAGTGCCGACAACAGACATGCGGCCAGGGCAACCGTGATTATTGCCAGGGCTTTTCGGCGCGGGTCGCGTCGCCAGGATTGGCGGATCATGCGCCAGATCATGGGGAGCCTCCGGGAACGTATTTTTCCGGAGCCTGACGGAAAGCTTCGTAAGCCCATTCTTCCGCGAAGAAATAGGTCTTTCCGTTATAAGCGTAGCGGTGCGCCGCGCCGGTATTGGTGAGCGTCCTGCCCGTAACTGGATCAGTGACGTCGATTGTCAGGACGGTGGTGAAAATCGGCAAACCGGCTTCGAGCGACGATCTTGGAATGATGATGACGCCGTCCTTGACCTGCCACCCTTCGATCGGCACCGGATTACAACCGCCGGGTTTGCCGATGGACGGACGGAAGAGATGCACCTTGCAGCCGATACAGATGACTTCATCGCCCTCCTGAATATAACCTTTATCTCCGCACAGCAGGCAGGCGTCAAAAACGACGGCGGGTGCGCTCTTGCCGGGCAGGCGGTTGATGACGAAAAAGCGGATGGCCTTGCCATCGTCGGCAACCCAGATGAACCGATGGAGGCTACCGTCCATCAATGGTTCGAGAGGCAGGCGCGCCTGTCTGTCTTCGGTCAGGCTGACACGCTGCGCTTCGGACAGGCGTGGAGGCTGTGAGGCCACGATATCCCAATATGTCTGTCCGAATGCCATGATGGCGATTACGACGGCTAGGGCTGCCTGCACGGAGCGGGATTGCGTATACGCGGCCAGGGCCAGCCGGGAGGGGATTGTCTCCCGCGCCTCCTGCAAGAGGCGCTTGCGGTTCCGGACGACAAGGCAACAGGCAATCACGATGATCGCCAGCACGAAAATCAGGACGGCATACGTGATTTCGCCGTTCAGATTGGTTGTTCGCGCCGCGTAGGAAAGGCGGGTCTTCGTCAGGGCGACGATCTGCAGTTTCATCGCCGACAGGAGAACGTTGCCGCTCAATGGCGCAAGCGAGAAAATGCCCGCAATCGTCAAGACCGGCCAGCGTAAACGCGGCAGCCAGATCAGCGTTATGCACAGAAGCCAGACCAGAAGCGCGCACAGGGTAAGAACGCAGCTGATAGCCGCGAGATTTAGCAACAATTCCGTGTTGAGGACACGGACGGACGTCAATGCCATCGATGCGTCGGAGCGGATCCATTGCATGGTTGCAATGACGATCAGTGTCACATGCCAGAACCAGTCTCCATGGCGCTGACGATTTTCGCCGCGCCGTGCGGGCCAGATCAGGAAACAGACGATCAAAGCGGCTTGCGCCACGAATACGCTCAATGCGAAAATTTGTGTCTTCGGCGCTACGAAACCGGCCACCAGCCCCATACCGAGAGCACCGACGCTGACACACAGGTATGCGAAAAGATTGCGGGGACGCCGCACGGCCCAATGTGCCGACAGTAAAAGCAAAACAGGCAGAAAAACAGGCAGAATAGCCGCTAAAAAATAACTCATCACATTTTTGTCTCGGTATCCTGCTTTAAGAGGATATGTTTTATGAAGCAAAAACCTTCATAAAAGTCTGTCCCGGCATAAAGACGTCCTTCATGTTGTCTTGGTAACGCAAGGTCAGCTTGATTTTAATTTCTGTTAAACGTTAGAGCGTTTTTGAGTTTACACAAGATAGTAAAACGCTCTAACTTATTTAACCTTGTAATATTTTCTACGTTTAACCGGATTCCGTTTCAACGCAAGATGCTCTAGCAAGCGAAGGAAATGCTCCGGACATGCGGATTGCTATTCCCTTCTCACTTTTTCTTTTCAAGACCGGCGTATTTGAATTCGAACGAAACATCGAATTCTTTCCACCAGCGACCGACGCCCGTGTTCGCATCTGTATGGCGGTGCATTCCGGCCTTCGACGGCGGTTCGATGCGATAGGTCACCTTATAGTTGCCGACACCCATCATCTTGATATTCTGGCCATAATGCGGGCCATCTCCGGCGACCATCGGCATGAAGGTACCTTCCTGGATAGCGCCCGTATCCTTGTTCTCAAGCTTGTAGGTGATTGTGAGATACGGCATCCATTCGCCCGCTCCGAACCCGTTCTCGTTACCCTCGACGGCGTGAATATCCGCTTCCAGATGGATGTCCGATTGTGCTGCTGACAGGCCCATGCCCCGCGGCTCCATGTCGATCGGTTCGAGGTAGACGGCAGCGATTTCCATGCCGTTCATCTTTACCGGTTCGCCGGCAGGAAATTCTTCGAACGCAACGGCTCCGGTCGAGAAAGCACAAACGCCGAGCGCCGTTATCAAAGCATGCAGTTTCATTGGTCCTTACTCCTTGATGATGACCCTTGTGTCGATATTGAATTAAGTTTGCCTCAAGTGCTCGCGCCGACCCGTTCCGCCGGAGGGCCGTCTCAACAGCACCCAGGCGGCGATAAGGGCCGCAACGATCAAGACAAGTTGGGGAATGACGGTTTCGCGATATGGGTGCATGCCGAGCAGCGGGATCTCTGGAACCCATGACCAAAGCACCGGTTGGAACAGCTTGCCTTCGATCAGCTCCATCATGCTCTTCCCGGCAAAGATGAACGCCATCAGGTACATGAATGCGCCGGTGACAATGAAGAACGGCTTGAGAGGCAGGCGCGCCATGGAAAAGCGCATCAGGAGATAGATGATCGCTAGTAGAAGGCATCCAAAGGTGAAGCCGCCCAGAATGGCCATGTGTCCGACGGTATCCTGCGCATCGGAGGCGAGAGCCTGATAGAAGAGCACAGTTTCCGCGCCTTCGCGATAAACGGCGACGAAGCTGGCGAACCACAGGCCAATCATCGATCCTTTGGTCAGCGAGGCCGATAGCTTGCCTTCGAGATATTCCTTCCAGTGTTCGGCTTCGGCTTTCGAGATGAGCCAGTAACTCATGCCGAACAGCAGGAATGTCGCAATGATCATCGTGAAGCCTTCGAGCAACTCGCGTTGTGCGCCCGCATTGGCGAACAGCCACTGGAAGAGGGCGGCGGTGACGACGCTGGCGATGAGGGCGACGACAACGGAATTGCGGATGAGCGGCGTCTTGTCCCCGTGGCCGTTCTTGACAAGGTAGGCAACGATGGCCGTGACGATCAGCAATGCCTCCAATCCTTCCCGCAGGATGATGATGAGGCTCATCAAAGCCAGCCCCCAGGCCGTTTGTCCGCTTTCGGTCAATTGTTCCGCTGCTTTGGCAAGGCCCTGGCTCAGGTCTTGCGCTGTCGTTTTCAGTTCGGCGACAGGGCGTCCGGCCTTCATCAGTCCGGCCAGTCTGGTGAAATGGTTTTCCAAGGCCGTCTTTGCCGTGGAATCCCGGGCACCGACGCTGCTCTCCATGCCGCTGGCCTCGAAGTGATCGAAATATGCGTCTTGAACTGCGGCGATGGCTTCGTCGGGATGCCCGGCTTCGTAAACAGCGATGGCTTTTGTGATTGTGTCGTCGATATTTTTGGTCACATCCGGCCAACGGGTCCTGGTTTTCGGTTTGATCTGGGATTTGGCGGTATCCTCGGTAGCCTGCAGCGGTGCCGGAAGGTCGGCGAGCATTTCTTCCAGATCCTGAAGCAAGGTCGTAATCCGATACCCCAATTCGGAAATCTGTTCCGGAT
The DNA here is from genome assembly GCA_031547465.1 of Microvirga sp. Lineage (GTDB taxonomy): Bacteria > Pseudomonadota > Alphaproteobacteria > Rhizobiales > Beijerinckiaceae > Hohaiivirga. The sequence goes on from JAVBRX010000099.1 coordinate 12,413, forward strand.
TGCCTGCAAGCATATGAATGGCGGAAAATTGCTGGTTCATCTCCTGCGCATCCTTGGAAGAGCGGCTCTTCCTGATGGCAATCTCCATTTCGGAGTTCTTGAAGCCCTCGAATTGCGCTTTGCGGATGTACTCCTGCGACTCGGCAAATGAGCCTTTCTGGTACAAGGCAATACTGTCGGCGAGAAGGTCGTCGATTTGGCGGAAACGATTCTGCCAGTATGGATCTATGGAGTTTCCGTGTGCGCCGTGAGTTTGTTGCGCGCGTAAAACATGCCCGGTTTCAATGATGGGCTGAACTGCCCGTAACTGCTCCTTGAGCCAGATCGTTTTAGCCTTCACCATTTCGACAGACTGGCCTTGAACGATCATCCGGCGGATTTCCCCGAAAGCGGCCTCCATTTCCGCGCTTTTCCGTGCCGATATGTTGATGCGGATAGGCCCTTCCAGATTTTCAAAGACTTCGAAATAGGCGGTTTGCGTCAATCTCTTGGCTTCGTCGGCCTTGCCCTGACCATAAGTCTCCATCGTGCGGTCGAGACGTTCTTCGATATCCGAGATCAGTTTTTCGTAATCCCCTGGGGCCGATAGGGCCGTGACCGGGAGTAAAAATAGTAATGCATACAAGAGGATTCTTTGTAACATAGGTATGCTTTTGTTTTGTAGAAGATGGTTGTGTCTATCGTCAATCGTGGGTTGTGTAAAGGCATAATTAGTAAAAATATCATACATTTTAACTAGAATTATTCTAATATGGAATATTGCCCTAAATAAAGTTGTTTTAATTTGGAGTGAAAAACTGAAGTAATATTCCGCTATATATTGCTGGTGTTCGTATATTGTTGGATGTGTATGGTAATTAGTTTGTTGATGGGTATCTCAGTGTGTTTACGAGATGGGTTCTAAATAATCAAGTGTTTTGAGTGCTGATAGTTTGCATTTCTTGGCGTTGACGTGTGCAATATCGTTATTAAACTGTGTTGATATATGTATTATATATGTAGTAAAGAATTATACAATATAAATTATTATTATTCCTATGGTTGATGGGTTGTGTTTATTTGTGATTTTTGTTCAAAACAGTTTAAAAAAATAGTCTGAAGACAAATATACATAGTTAGGATATTCATAAAATATCAGTGATTTTTGAAGATTATTATCTACTAAAAATTGCTATGATTTGATATGCTTACGTAGGGCAAGTCATTTAAATAAATGACGTGACGGTGCGGGTTTGCTAGGAACTATAAGACGTTACTCTATGTCATTTGTGTCTTATGAGATTAAGAGAAAATAGTATATAATATTGATGATCATAAAAATAGCAACAGAAGCATGATGCTTCTAATGTGGACTGATAGGGGTAAATTTAAGTGAAGCAACTCGATATCTTAATGCAGCTTGTAACAAGCATTCCTCTGCGTATGGCGTTGACGTTCTCTGCGCTATGGCCGCTATCGGCAGTTGCTGAAGCGCAGATTCACACGGTAGATACTGGGAAGACGGTGACCATTCCAGAGAGTACAGTCGCGCAATCCGACATCAGGGTGGCGGCAGACGGTCTTGGCGCGGCCCTTCTTGGAACAGCTTACACAACGCCACAAATTGCCAATGGCATTACGCGTTCGCTCAATGGCGATACGATCACCACATCGGGCACGAGCAACGCCGCCTCAGCCTTGCAGGCTATCGGCGCGAATGGTGTGTTTACGGGCACTGACCTTACGCTTAACACCTCAGGCAACAGTAATGTTTATGGCGCCTGGGCCAATAATGGCGGCACAATCAACCTTACCGATAGTCATATCCAGACGGCAGGCACCAATGGCCATGCTGTTTATGTGGCCAACGGCAGCACGGCGGTGCTCAATGGTGTCGATATTGCCACCAATGGCAGCAATGGTGCTGGTTTATATGCCACTGACGCTGGAAGCCAACTTGCTGCAACAAATACGAATATCACCACCAGTGGCAGTACGAGCCACGGGGTCTGGATCAAAAACAGCGCCAGCGTAAATTTTACTGGCGGCAGCATCAATGCCAGCGGTTACGGCATTCATGCCGAAGGTGGCAGTTCATTCATGGGCACTGGCATCACAATTGTGAGCGCTGGTTCGAGAGGCATAGAAGCACTCAGTAGAGGGACGATCCGTTTTGAGAACGGGAGCGTGACGTCGGCCCTGTACAGCCTGTATGCGGATGGTGCTGGCAGTGACATTTCTGTAATTAATAGTTCAATCTTTGGTCAGTCAAAAATAAATTCCGGCGCCAATATGCAAATGGATAACACTAATATTACATTTGAGCAGGGTACAGGGGTATATGTCGATAATAATTCTTCCTTTGTCGGAGATAAAGTGCGTATCACTACCCACGGTTCGGATTCGTTCGGCATACAAGGCCAAAACAGTCTCGCCCAAAACAATAGTCGCATTACCTTGACCAATAGTACTATCGACGCAACAGCCGAGAATAGTCACGGTGTTTGGCTTTCTGGCTCAACATTTACGGGTGATCGAGACACCATCAATGGCGGGCTTCGGGGCATCACGATTTATCTTGGCAGCACCGCTACGTTGAGTAACAGCAGCATAAACACTTATAACGATGGTAGTCGTGGGGTTTATGTAGCTGGGGCCAATAACCGGTTTAGCGGTAATAACGTCCAAATTACCTCCAATGGGGCAGGTGCGGCCGCTTTGCATGTGGAAGGCGGCACTGCGACACTGACCGATGTCACGCTCAACGCCCCATCTGGAACTGGTTTATATATGAATGCCTCATCTCCCGTGCTGACCATGGCTAACGGTTCGGTAGACGGTGCTTTGGGGATTTACGTTTCGGCCGGCAATGCAACGCTCACCTTCGATAAGGTTTCCATTGCCGGTAATAACGGTACTTTGATGGACGTGGTCGGCTCTGGTAAAGCCACGTTCTCTGCCAGTAACGGGTCAATTTTGAACGGTGATATTCAAGCTGCAACGAGGAATAACGCGACGGTGACGTTGACGAGCGATGTTGGCTGGACCGGTGCTGCTCGGAATATCGGTGCGTTGTCGCTCTCAGGCAATTCACGCTGGACAATCACTGGTAATTCGGATGTCGCATCGCTTAACCTTGACAATTCGGCGGTAATGTTCTCCGCGTTAACTGGTGATCCGGCTGTTTCATCGAACTATAAAACGCTGGTGGTAAGGGGTAATTACACTGGGACCGCTGGGATCGTCCAACTCAACACCTTTCTCAGCGACGATTCCTCTCCGACCGACAAACTGATCGTTCAGGGCGATACCGCAGGCTCCAGCCTATTGCAGATCGTGGGTACTGGTGGTTTGGGCGCCCTGACCGTGGGCGACGGCATCGAAGTGGTGCATGTGGACGGCGCCTCTTCGGGGACGTTTACCCTGAGCGGGAGGGTCGCCGCTGGATTGACAGAATACGTCCTCTATCAGGGCGGTCTGGCTAATCCGAATGATGGCAACTGGTATCTGCGTAATACGATCATCGTGCCTCCGCCCGGTCCTACTCCGAATCCCGTCGATCCCATAGATCCCGGTAACCCCGGCGGGGGTATTCCGGTGCCAAACGTGCGTCCGGAGGTTCCCCTGGCGACGGCAATTCCGCCCTTGGCGACGGAGTACGGTTATTTCATGCTTGACACCTTGCATGATCGAATAGGGAATATTTCTCCATCTCCTGCAGCTCCGGTTTATGAGGATCGGGAAGTTTGGTGCAAGAACCCGGGAAAAAATTTCCGTTGTATCGTGCGTATGCCGGTTTCGCCTCGGCAGGCCGTTCAAGAGCGGGATGCGTGGTTTGCCGGATCCTGGGGGCGGGTGCTCGGAGAACGTGGCTTCCACGATAAGAACTATACTGCCGTCGATTTCTTCCGACATGGGCCGCGCTACGATTACACGTTTGGCGGTATTCAAGCCGGTTTCGACGTGTGGGGGCGTGAGACCGTCGAAGGGGTGCTCGACCGAGCCGGTCTCTATGTCGGCTATGGGACTATCACTTCCAATATCAAAGGCGCATATGCAGGCCTCGCTGGTAACGTCGATATGAACGCCTATACGCTTGGTGGGTATTGGACGCATAAAGGTGCGTCGGGCTGGTACACGGATACTGTTCTGCAAGGCACGTTCTACTCGACGGATGCGCGGTCGATATATGGCGAGCATATTACACCAGACGGCTGGGGGCTTGTGGCGTCTCTGGAGGGTGGATATGCCTTCCAGCTGGGTAACGGCTTCTCCCTGGAGCCACAGGCGCAACTGGCGTACCAGAAGGTTTCATTCGATCGAGGGCAGGATACGTTCGGATTCTTTTATTTCGACGAAAGCGCTTCGTTGCGTGGACGTATCGGAGCGCGTCTGGTCAAGGACTGGATGCTGGGTGATGCGAACAATGCGCACAGGATCTCGACCTGGTTGCGGGCCAATCTCTGGCATGAATTCAAGGGTGACGGGAGAACAGTGGTTTCGACGCTGGATGGTCTGAACCAGGCATCGATTCCATCACCACTCGGCGGTACCTGGGGCGAAATCGGCGTCGGAGTTTCTGGGCAGGTAAGCAAGACAGTCAGCCTGTTCGGCACCGCCAGCTACAACCGTTCCTTTGACGATAGAGGGCGTGAGGGATGGGATGGACGCCTCGGTATCACCTATAAGTGGTGAGAGACTAGGCAGTCAGAAGTATCAAGGTTGCTTTGCCCGGGCTTGTCGATGGCCTGCCGCACCGGACGATAAGTTGAGATCGTCCGGTGCGGAGCTTCATTGGAGACGGGTTGTTTATAGCTGAAAACAGCGGACACTTTTTGGCACGGCGCTCTCAAAGGGGCTGATGAGGCTGCTTTCTGTTAAAATTGGTTAAACTGTCTTTATTGGTCAAAGCGTCGAGTCACGGGTTTGCTTTGTGATTTGATGGGCATTATGAAACCCTCCTGCTGAAAATTGAGCCAAGGCCTTGTCAAGTCAGAGGAGCGAACGGATATTGACCCATGAAATCGGTTCGGAAAAACATCGGCTCTTGCCTCGGGATCTGTTGGCTTTCCTCGCCAGTCTTGGGGTTGAGGAAAAAACGGTCGAGCATCGACCTGTCTTTACCGTTTCCGAAGGGGCGGACATCAAGGCGCGGATTGCCGGGGCGCATTCCAAAAACCTGTTCGTCAAGGATAAGAAGGGCAGGCTGTTTCTCATCACCGCTAAGGATCACACGCCGATTAATCTCAAGCGTGCGCATGAGGCCATCGGCGCTTCAGGGCGGCTATCTTTCTGTTCGGCAGAGCAATTGATGCGGTATCTCGGCGTTGAGCCGGGGTCGGTAACGCCGTTCGGCGTTGCCAATGATCGTGATTGCAAGGTCAAGGTAATCCTCGATGCTCATTTGATGGCGCACGAGCATGTCAACTTCCACCCGCTCGTCAATTCGATGACGACGACGGTTTCGCGCGACGGGCTTTTAATATTTCTGCGGGCGACAGGGCATGAGCCGGAGATTTTGACGTTGCCGGTGCCGCCGGAAGACGGGGGCGAAAAAGCTGGCTGAGCGGCTCCTTGATCCCGTTCTGCCATTGTCAGACAGGCTTCGACTTCCCATCTGAAGCGAACCTCCGGTTGACCGCGTGGCAGCTTGTATGCTTCGGGCGTGAATGCCGCCTGAAAGAGGCTTTGGCTTTGCCGGTCAAGCGGAGTATTCTGGGTCAGGATGTCCGGCCCGCACGATTGCGGGTTAATGGGTTACTTTACAGTATTTATCGAGGTGCCAATGTTTGCCGAACACTCCAATGCCGCCGGACAAGACAGGAAACAGGATTGGGTGGGCGACACCACCACAACCGGTTTCCGCCATGATGTTCTCGAAGAATCGAAGAAGCAGCCGGTACTGGTGGATTTCTGGGCTCCCTGGTGCGGGCCGTGCAAGCAGTTGACGCCGATTCTGGAAAAGGCCGTGCAGGCGACGGGCGGCAAGGTCAAGCTGGTCAAGCTCAATATTGAGGAGCATCCGCAAATCCCCGACCAACTCGGCATCCAGTCGGTTCCGGCGGTGATCGCATTTTCCAAAGGTCAGCCGCTGGACGGTTTCGTCGGCGCGTTGTCCGAAGGGCAGGTGAAAGCGTTCATCGAGCGGCTTATCGGCCCTGTCGGCCCGAGCGAGACCGAGGAAATGCTGGCGCAGGCCGATGCAATTGCTTCCGAGGGCGATGCGGCTGGCGCGGCACAGCTTTACGCCATGGTGCTGACACAGGATCCGCAGAACCTTGCCGCCATCGCCGCGCTTGTCAAGCTGCATCTTGCCTTCAAGGATATTGAGGGGGCGAAGCGCTTTCTCGCCATGGCTCCAGCAGATAAGGCGAACGATCCGACCATTGCCGGAGCTCGGGCTGCAGTGGAGTTAGCCGAGCAGGCGGCGGCTTTGGGGGATACGGGCGATCTTCAGCGCCGTATAGCCGCCGATCCGAAGGATTATCAGGCGCGGTTTGATTACGCCCTTGCCCTGAACGCGGCAGGAAAACGCGAAGAGGCGGCGAGCCAGCTTCTCGACGTTGTCCGCAAGGATCGTACCTGGAACGATGATGGCGCTCGCAAGCAGTTGCTGCAATTCTTTGAGGCTTGGGGGGGTATGGACGAGGCTACTGTTGTTGGGCGGCGGCGTTTGGCGGCGCTGTTGTTTTCCTGATTTTCGCTTTTTAGAGCGCTTTATGCTGAAGTGGAAACCGGTTCAGCGGAACAAAATGCGAAGAAACAAAGGAAATGCTTTCATCCGGTAAGAATTGAACGATGGCGGAGCGCCGCAATGAGCATGAATGTCGCCTACCGTTGCGTCCAGGATTGTCCGAGTGTCATCCCCGTTTTTCCGTTGTCGGGGGCGATCCTGCTGCCGCGCGGGCAGATGCCGCTCAATATTTTCGAGCCACGTTATCTCGCCATGATAGATGAGGCGCTGAAAGGTGACCGGATCATCGGTATGATCCAGCCCACGCCGGAGGAGGGCGGGATGCCGCTGGCTCCAAAACTGTATCGGGTCGGTTGTGCCGGGCGGATCACGCAGTTCGCCGAAACAGGAGACGGACGTTATCTCGTCAACTTGATCGGCATTGCCCGGTTCCAGGTCGAGTCCGAGTTGCCGGTGACGACGCCGTTCCGGATGTGTTGCGTCGATTTCAATCGCTTCGCACGCGATTTTCTGGCCCGTGACGGCGAGGCTGAAGTCGACCGTCAGGGCGTTATTAAGGCATTGCGGGATTTCGCCGAAGTGATGGAAGCAAAGGTTGATTGGCAAGGAATAGAGGAAGCGCCCAATGAGGCGCTGGTCAACGCCCTCAGCATGATGAGTCCGTTCGGAGCCAAGGAGAAGCAGGCTTTGCTCGAAGCGCCGGATCTGAAGACCAGGGCGGAGGTGCTCATTGCCATCACCGAAATCGAATTGGCGCGATCCGGTTCACGGACGGATACAATTTTGCAATGACAAAACGGAAGGTTGAAACAATCCGGTCGGATGAACAACCTCTTCCGGAGCAGTCTGCGTCGGAGGCGTTCGGATCAACTCGTGTCGATCCTAGGCTCCTGGAAATGCTGGTCTGTCCGCTGACACGGCAATCGCTGGATTACGATTCTCGGCGCAATGAACTCATCAGCCGTGGAGCGAGGCTCGTGTTTCCGATCCGGGACGGTATTCCAGTGATGCTGCCGGACGAGGCCCGGATCTTGCAGGATTAAGGTTTCTGCAAGGTTAGATGCCACGTCCGATCAGGTTGCCCTATCAGAACAACCCACCCATCAGCCGTTGATAAAAGGGCCTTTCCTCTTCCTGCGCCGGTTTCAGATCTGGCGCAGCAGCGAGGTTTTTCTTCACCTTTTCCGACGGTGTAGAGGCCGGATCGCCGGTCGTCTCCGGGCCGAACGCCATCGCCCTCGAACCGCTGCCGGGTGCAAGTACCACTTCCTGCGGGCCTGCAGCGACCGCCTCGGGGCGGCTGACATTCTGCATCCCGGTGGTGAAACCACGCTTGAAGGATTCGTGCTGGTCGCCATCGGCATAGACAAGCTTCACCGCCGGGATGCCTCGCGTCGCCAGAGCGGTGACCTCCTGCTCGTCATGAGCGGTCTTGGCCTGCACCGCTAGATTAGGGGTGGGGGAGCAGTTGCCGGTTTCCGAGCCGAAGACGTAACGCTGCGAACAGACCGATATTTTCGGTTCCTGGCCCGTCACTTCGAAATAGTCGGAGCCTTCCTTGAGGTTCTTCCAGAACGGCATGTTCGGATCGAGCCGGTGCTGGGCCAGATTTTTGGCCGTCATGCGGAAGGGGAACGATTGGAACTGGAAGGATGTCTGTCCGCCGGCGAAAGATTCTCGCCCGATTGCGTAAATTTCGGCGATGGCGGCGTCCGTCATGGCGAAACAGCCGCTCGAAGAACAGGCTCCATGCACCATCAAGTGTGCGCCCGTGCGACCGAGAGAGCGGTCATAAGCGTTGGGATAGCCGGTGTCGAACGACAGGTAATAGCTTGAATTCGGATTCATCTGCGATGTGTTGATCGTATAGAACCCTTCCGGAGCCTGCCGATCGCCTTCGCGCTTCTTCGGCCCGAGTTGCCCGGACCAGCGACAGATCGGATAGGTCTTGAGCAATGCATAACGTCCGCTGGAGGTCTGTTTCCAGATCTCCATCTCGCCTTCTTTCTTATAGGAGCGGATGACGATGGGGCTTTCCTTCGCCATGCTTTTTGACTCCATGAGAGCCAAAGTCGAGGCCGGAATCGGAGCCAAATGCCGGGTGCTTCCGGAACCGTAATCCTGACACGCAGTCAGAACCAGCGCCAGAGCCGTCGCTGCAACAATCCGTTTCACCATGGGGACCCCATTGTTATTGCTATCCCGCCTGAAATGCGGAACCCCCGACCTGTACCGTTTTATCGCCCCCGACAGCCTGCCGCAAGGTATGGTTCCTGTGGCAGGCTGCATTCCCTGCATAGCGGTTATTGGTTCCTTAACACACCGGAGCTGTGGCCCATCCACAGGAAGGCCAGATGCGACAATAGTTTAGCCTGCCGGTTGTTCCTTGCAGCTTCTTTGCCAGTCCGAGTTTCAAAGGCTGCGGCCTATCCCGAGGAACTTCTTTTCTCGGTGCGCTCGGATGGCGGCAGCACCAAGTCCATCCATCTCGCTCAGCGCCCGCTCCACGGCATCGCCGGTATTGAAGATGGTTTTCGCCGGGTCGCGGTGCGCTCCGCCCGGTGGTTCGTTGACGATGCCGTCGATTACCTTCATCTTCAACAGATCCTGCGCCGTGATCTTCATGTTGGTTGCCGCGTCCTGCGCCCGCGTCGCATCTCGCCACAGGATCGACGCCGCCCCTTCCGGCGAAATGACGCTGTAAATGGAATGCTCCAGCATCAACACTTTGTTGGCTGTGGCGATGGCGATGGCACCGCCCGAACCGCCTTCGCCGATAATGACGGCGACGTTCGGGCAGCCAAGCCCGAGTTGCGCCTCGGTGGAACGGGCAATCGCTTCGGCCTGGCCCCGTTCTTCGGCCTCGATGCCTGGATAGGCACCCGCTGTGTCGATGAAGGAGATCACCGGCAGTTCAAACCGGTCGGCAAGCTCCATCAGCCGCACTGCCTTGCGATAGCCTTCCGGCCTCGCCATGCCGAAATTGTGTTTCAGGCGGGTTCCCGTATCCGACCCCTTTTCCTGGCCGAGTATGCATACCGCCCGACCCCGAAAGCGGCCCAGTCCGCCGATGATGGCCTCATCCTCGGCAAAAGCCCTGTCACCTGCCAGCGGTACGAAATCCTCGATCAGTGCAGCGCAGTAATCGCTGAAATGCGGTCGCTGCGGGTGGCGGGCCACCTGAGTTTTCTGCCAGGGCGTCAGTTTGGCGTAGATATCCTTCAACGCTTCCGCTGCCTTGGCTTCCAGCCGCAGAACATCCTCGGAAATCGACACCTCGTCGCGGCTCGCGTCGATGGCGCGCAGTTCTTCAACCTTGGCTTCGAGTTCGGCGACGGTTTTTTCAAAATCGAGATAACGGCGCATGTCGATACTGGCTCAGGTTCTTTCAGACGGGCTTTCAGCGGAATATGCATCCAGCCGGGTTTTCGGTTGCAGGATTTGCCTGTTTCGTGGAGGCGATAATAAACGCTCGTATTCCAAAGTGATCAAGCGTGTCTATTTCATGGCACCTAGTGGGGGCGCATGGTGATGGAGCAGGCGACACTGGCTGGATGCACGGTGCGAGTCAAGTTGAGGATTTGCGGTTTTCGGTATCGGTTACTGAACGTTGCAATGCGAGCTTGGCGCAGGAGCGGGAACAAGCGCCGGCGCGCGGCGTTTCACCCGCTGCTGGCCTCCGACCAGAATGGGACGATACAACTGTTTCGATGCCTCGATTACATGCAATCCATGGAACGGTAGCCTGAATTTGTGGCCCGCCTGTTCCCAGAGAGTGGCGCTACGCAACAGCAAACGATTGTTGAACGGCGGCATATAAAGCGTTTCAGCCCAGTGTTCCGGGTTGAGAAGCGCCTTGCGCAGCAGATCCTTCAATTGCGAGCGGCTGAACGGTTGGCCGTTGCCGAATGGCGTCGTATCGAGCCGCGCCCATATGCCGCGCCGGTTAGGGGCGATCAGCACGATCCTCCCTTCAGGAGTGAGAATGCGCCATAGCTCGGACAGAAATTCAGCCGGGTTTTCCACGGTTTCCAGAGCATGAACGATGAGAATCCTGTCAACTGAAGCCTCCGGTAGCGGCATTGCCAGAGGGTCGACCAGAGCGGTGGCCGATAACCCTGTTTCCGGCCATTTCATTGCACCCTGGCTCGCGGGCATGAAGGCGAGAACACGTTCGGCGTCGCTGCCCGGAATCGAGAGATACGGGATGGCGTAGCCAAGCCCGAGGAGGCTCAATCCTTTCAATGACGGCCAGAATTGTGTGATTCTCTGGTTGACGAGGCGTTGAACCGTCAGTCCGAGCGGGCTGGCGTAAAAGTTCGTCAGATCGACGACATCAATGCTCATCGCCCAATCGTTTCCTTTACGTTTCGGCTCGGCCCCGGTCAGGTTTCCAGGACCCGGATACGGATCTTGCCTGTGGAGACGGCGATGTACAAGGGTCTAGCAGGCCGGAAATTTATCTTTTCTTCCAGAGGATGAAGTCTCTGCTTCACTTCCTCTGATAATCGGCTATCTGCTCTCCTTCCTGTCGATGCACTTTTTGTCGACGGTGTTACCGGCCCCGGTTCCCGGCAGACCAAAAAGCGCTAATCTATCAGGATTGATCATGTCCCGGCTCAATGAGTCTGCCGGGGTGCAAGGGCAGGCGGGGAGTCGCTTTGATGAGCCTTGAAATTGTAACGTTTCCGTGTCTCGACACTAATATCGGCATTTTGCTGCGGGAAACGGAAACCGGCAACGTTGCCGCTATCGACGCGCCGGATGCCGACACCATTGATGCGGAGTTGAAAAAGCGGAACTGGACGCTCAATCATATCCTTATCACTCACAGTCATTCCGATCATGTGCAGGGAGTGCCTGCCTTGATTAAACGTCATTCCTGCCGGGTGATTGCTCCCGCCAAGGCACAGGAACTGCTGAAACAGGCCGATTTATGGGTCGGCGAGGGCGACAAGATCAGAATAGGCAACCTGCGGGCTGCCGTACTTGCCACCCCCGGCCATTGCCAGGACCATCTGTCCTACTGGTTTGAGAGCATCGAAACGCTGTTTGCCGGGGATTGTCTGTTCGCGATGGGCTGCGGACGGGTGTTCGGCGGCAATTACCGGGCGATGTGGGCGTCCCTGCAACGCCTTGCCGGGCTGCCGGAGGCGACGAGAGTCTACTTCGGCCACGATTATGCCCTTGCCAATGGCCGGTTTGCGCTGGCTGCTGAGCCGGAGAATGCCGCCTTACAGGCGCGGGTCGCCGTGGCGGAGACGGTGCGTGCGGTCGGGCGGATGTTCATTTCCTCGACAATTGGTGACGAGAAGCAAACCAATCCGTTCCTGCGCACCTCCCTGCCGCAGATCGCCCAGAAGGTTGATCTGGAGAACGGCGATCCCGTTGCCGTTTTCAAGGCGCTGCGTGACTGGAAGGACCGATTCTGAATGATGACCGAGGCCGAGCCTGATCGCGAAACATTTGACAGCTACGCTTATCGTCCGGTTTCCTGTTGTTTTGCAGTGGAAGCGGACAGCAATGGACAAGCATATCTTCGGACAAGCATATCTTCTGGAAGATAATCGACGACGCCTGCCGGAAAGCAGCACTTTCTATTATTTAGTTCTGTTTTTCACCGGGCACCTTCGTTCGGTGATGCCCCGGTGAAATCTGATTCAGGCGTATCCGTCAGTCCATGTATTGCCCGCCATTGACGCTCAAGGTCGAGCCGGTGATGAAGCTGGCTTCCTCGCTGGCGAGGAACTTCACCGTGGCGGCGATTTCTTCCGGTTCGGCCAGGCGCCCCGCCGGGATTTGCGGAAGGATCTTCCTTGCGAGAACGTCCGGTGGTACGGCGGCAACCATATCGGTGGAGACGTAACCGGGGGAAACGACGTTGACGGTGATGCCTTTGGAAGCGCTTTCGAGCGCCAGTGCCTTGGCGAAGCCGATCACACCAGCCTTGGCTGCGGAATAGTTGGCCTGTCCGATCTGCCCTTTCTGTCCATTGACCGATGCGACAAGGATGATTCGCCCGAACGAGCGCTCGCGCATGCCTTCGATGACGGGGCGCGTGCAGTTGAACATCGAATCGAGATTAGTGCGCAGAACCTTCGACCATTGCTCGAATGCCATGCGGTGAAAGACGGTGTCGCAGGTGATGCCCGCATTGGCGATAAGAATGTCTACTGGCCCGAGATCGGTCTCGACGGCCTTGATGCCTTGCTCGCAACTGGTCGGGTCTGACACATCAAATTTATAGACAGGAATATCTGTTTCAGAATAAAAAATCCGAGCCACGTCTTCATTACTGGCGTAATTGGCGGCGACCTTATAACCCGCTGTCTTCAATATTTTGGAGATAGCCGCGCCGATGCCGCGCGTCCCGCCCGTAACCAATGCCACTCGTGCCATAATTCCTGTTCCTCCTGGTATGACAGCTTTTCGCCGTCTTATCTGTTGCTCGCTTCACGTAAGGGAAGCGTGGAACCTTAGGTGTTTTTTGCTCAACCTCCTGAATTGATATGTGACAATTGCTATCGTTCAAGAACATGACGCCTTAGAAGCTAAACAATATAAAGCAAAACAGGCAGGTTGCGGCATCATGACAAAGGCTGATATCTAACCCTTTATGTCGACTAAAGTTTTATAGAAACGCCCTCCGTGATAATATGTTTCATCACATCAAGGGAATTTAATCTTTTTAATGGACGTGTCAGGACGGGAGATCTGTCCGCGCCGGTTCGCTCGGGGCTGTTCAATCCCGACGGGTGAATCAAAAAGCCCCAGACCCGTATTCGGAGTCTGGGGCTTTGTCTGTGGTTATGCTTGATTGTTCTTACGGCGTCGCCGGGCTTTCCACCGGTGTCGAGGTGCGGCGCAATCGGTGTTCGCCGAGGTTGAGGAGGATCGGCGCGGCGATGAAGATCGACGAGCTTGTCGCCAGGATGAGGCCGAACAGCAGCACTACGGCGAATTCCCACAGAGCCGGGCCGCCGAAGAAGGCGAGCGGGGCGATGGCGAGGAACTGGGTAATGCAAGTGAACAAGGTGCGCGCCAGGGTTTCGTTGATCGACAGATCGATCAGCTTCTGGAGCGGCATCGTTTTATAAAGCCTCAGGTTTTCGCGCACGCGGTCATAAACGACGATCTTGTCGTTGATCGAGAAGCCCATGATCGCCAAGATGGCGGCGATGGACGTGAGGTTGAATTCCAGTCCGGTGATGGCAAAGAAGCCCATGGTCTTGGTCAGATCCAGGAACATGGTAACGACCGCGCCGACGCCGAATGGCCATTCGAACCGGAAGGCGATGTAGATGAACATCGCCAGCCCCGCCAATCCGAGGCCGACCATGCCTTGATGGAACAATTCCTGGCCGATCGAGGCGCTGACTGCTTCTTTGGATATCTCGACGATGGGGCTGAGTTTTTCCAGCTCGGTTTTGATCTTATCGACCATTTCCTGCTGTTTTACCTGATCGTCTTGAGCTTCGACACGCAGCATCACGTCTTTGGCTGAACCGAACTGCTGCACATGCACCGGCCCGATACCAAGATCATTCATGCCTTTGCGAACGGTAGCGAGTTCGAGATCCTGCGTCGTCTTGGCGGTGATGACAATGCCGCCGGCGAAATCG
>JAVBRX010000040.1:0-18813 GCA_031547465.1 Microvirga sp.
CGCATCGGCAGCATTTTTATCAGCAGGCGACCGATAACGGCTTTACGGTGATGCAGGTGGTGAGAGCTGTGTTTTTCCTCAACCTTGCGTTGATGCTGCTCGCAGCCACAACGCTGGTCTGGCAAAGCCTCCCCGTTCAGATCGGTGCTTTGCTTGCCGGGGCGGTTCTGGTGGGACTGGTTCTGAAACGTTTCTCCCATCTTAAACATGATCTTGCGCCGGATATGGAAGGATGATCAGTCATGATCCAAAATTCTGCTTCGACCGATCGGCCTCTGATCGCCCTTACCGGCGCGACAGGTTTCATCGGCAGGCACCTGCTCAGGGAATTGTCGAAGCGCGGCTATCGTATCCGTGTGCTGCTACGCCGCCCGGTGGATCTGCCGCCGGGGGCTGACGGTGCGGTGGTCGGCGACCTCGCCCGTCCGAGCAACATGACGGAGGCGCTACGCGGCGTCGATGCGGTGGTGCATTCGGCAGGTCTCGCTCATGCCATGACCGGCTTGCCGGAAGAAGATTACCGCGCCATCAATGTCGAGGCGACGCTTGGACTGGCGAGAGCGGCCGAACGCGCCGGGGCGAAACGGTTCGTGTTTCTCTCGTCCGTCCGGGCACAGACCGGACCGGTGGCGCAAGAGGTTTTGACCGAGGCGAACGAGCCGCACCCGACCGATCCTTATGGTCGCTCGAAGCTCGAAGCCGAAACCGGCCTTGCGGAGCTGTTGCGGAATTCGCCCCTCGATTGGGTCGCTCTGCGCCCGGTGCTGGTCTACGGCGAAGGCGTGAAAGGCAACATGGCGGAACTGTTCAGGTTTGCGCAATCGTCATGGCCGCTGCCGTTCGGTGGCCTGCGGGCCAAGCGCTCGCTGCTGCATCTCGACAACCTCACTGCGGGCGTCGATACCGTGTTGCGCGCGCCGGGGCCGTTGCGGCGGGCTTTCCTGATTGCCGATGCTGAGCCGCTATCGGTGGCCGAGATGATCGCCGCTTTACGGGCCGGACTTGGCCGCTCGCCCGGTCTCCTGCCGGTGCCGGAGATGCTTTTAGGGATTGCGGCGCGGCTTGCAGGCCGGGGCGAGGCATTCGAGCGCCTCGCCGGTTCGCTCATTGCCGATCCGGCGGCGCTCGTTAGCCTTGGCTGGCAGCCGCCGGTTGCGGCGCGGGCTGGGCTTGCGGCGCTGGCGGGCCTGGAACACGGGCAATCTCCCGGTTCTTGAAATCGGGAATCGCCTCTTCGAACACCTTTTCGGCGGCCTTGCGGTTCATGGTGGCGGCGGCGCGGGCAAGACGGTCGATCCACTGCATCAGTTTCGCACGATCGACGAAAGCGGGCTTCGCTGCCATTACCCCGTCGATCCCGGTCTGCACTCGTGGCTCGTTATGGGCAAACAGAATCTCGTTCAGCCGTTCTCCCGGACGCGCACCGGTGACGACGATATCGATATCCTCGTTCGGCTCGAACCCGGCAAAACGGATCATCCGTTCCGCTAGTTCGTAAATGCGCACCGGCTGGCCCATTTTCAGCACATAAACCGAGGCACTTTCATCCTGTGGCGAGATGAGCGCCCGGGCGTCGCCATCGGCATGGGAAGCAGCGGTGAGCACCAGATCGACAGCCTCGCGCGTCGTCATGAAATAGCGCACCATGTCGGGATGAGTGACAGTAAGCGGCCCGCCACGGGCGATCTGCGCCTTGAACTTCGGCACCACCGAGCCGACCGAACCGAGGACGTTGCCGAAGCGTACGGCGATCAGCCGCGTCATGCTGGCCCGCTCCGCCGGTTTTGCCCAACCCTCGGCATCGAGGGCCTGAGCATACATTTCTGCGAAACGCTTGGTTACGCCGAGCATCGACACCGGCTCGATGGCCTTGTCGGTGGAAATCATCACCAGCGCCCGCGCCTTGGCGGCAAGCGCCGCATCGGCGACGTTGATCGAGCCGAAGACGTTGGTCTTGATGCCCTCGGCCCAGTCCTTCTCCAGATACGGCACATGCTTCAGGGCCGCGGCGTGGATCACCACATCGGGCTGCCAGGCGGTGACGATCTCGATCATCCGGGAACGGTCACGCACATCGGCGATCACCCCGTCAAGCTCGATCTCGGCCTCCTTGAAGACCGGGTTTTCGAGGATGTGATGCAGCGACGGCTCGGAACTTTCGATCACCATCAGGCTTCTCGCGCCGAAGGCGGCGATGCGCAGGCACATTTCGCTACCGATGGAACCACCGCCACCCGTCACCAGAATGCGCTTGCCCTTGATGAAGCCCTCAAGGCGGGGCCGGTCAATCTCGACCGATGGTCGCAACAGCAGATCCTCGATTTCCAGCGGCAGAATTTCTGCGCCGCGCATACCCTCGCCGAGACTCGACATCCGCGACAGCGGCAGGCCGAGGCGGCGCGCCCGCGCCAGCAATTGTTCGGGATGCGCTTCCGGGTTGAGGGCGCTCGGCGTTGCCACAAGACGGCGGATGACGGTTCCGCGTTCGGCGAATTCCTGCACCACCCGTTCGAGATCAGTGAAATCGCCCAGCACCGGTATACCGCGAATTGATTGTCCGAGGTCGGAATCGCGATACGACAGCACCCCGCGCGGTTGGATCTTCTGCACCGTTCCCGCCTCGATGGCGCGCAGCACCACTTCAATATCGCTGCTGCGTCCGAGAAGAAGTGTCGGCGTATTGACGTCCCGGGCGATGGTATTGCGCGAACGGGCGTAACGGAAATACCTGTAAAGCAGCCGCGATCCGCCAAGAAAGAAGATTTGCAGCAGCAGATAGACGGCAATCGTTATCTTGCCGAAATAATAGAACCCGAAGAATTGCGGCGAGACCAGAATGTAATCGATCAGCAGCAAGCTTGCGGCAAGTACTAGCGATGCACGAACGATGTTGTTAAGATCAGGCAGCGATGCGAACCGCCAGCGTGACTTGTAAAGGTGGAAGGCCCAGCACACCAGACCGCCCCAGATGACGAAGCCCGGCAGCAGGACTGGCAGCAGTTTCAGGCGTTCTTGCAGGGCAAAGCCCTCGAACCGGATGTAGCAGGCGCCGAGGAAAGCCAGTGCTATCGCCGCCAGATCATGCACGATGACCAGGAGTTTCTTGAAGATCGAGCTGTTCACCGCTGAATCCGTCCCATCGGCATTATCCATTCAGACGCTTGCCGGATGCGCGTTTAAGTGGAATCCGGTTAAACGCACAAAGCATTGCATTCCAATTACTCTGGAAAATGCTTGAATTAATGGAAGCGATAGTTGCTGAAAACCACCGCGCATCTATTCGGCGCTGGTATCCGCCTCCCGCGCAGCTTTGTCAATGGAGCCGGGATACGGGTTGTTTCAAGTCTCGGGCAACGGCAGGCGCGGCACGACGGTGACGAATCCGTCGATCATTTCCACCGCTGCCTCGATGCCGAAACCGGCGGCGAGGCGCTGCGGTGTCAGCACGTCGCCGGGTGCGCCTGAAGCCAGCACTCTGCCGCTTTCCAGAAAGATGATTTCATCGGCGAAACGGGCAGCGAGATTCAGATCGTGCATCACCGCGACGACCAGCGTTCCCGAACAGGCAAGCACCCTGAGCGCGTTGAGAACGACGATCTGATGTTTCGGGTCAAGCGCCGCCACCGGTTCGTCGGCGAGTAGCACTCCGGCCTCCGTCGCCAACGCCCGCGCCAGCAGCACCCTGGCCCGTTCGCCGCCCGAAAGAGTGCTGGCCGGGCGCTCCTCGAACCCGGCAAGGCCGACGGCGGCTAGCGCCTTGCGCACCGCTTCCTCCCCTTTCGGCGGCAACGCTTCCGGACGCTCGCCGTGCGGCAGGCGTCCGAGCGCCACGATATCCGTTACCGGTAGCGGCCATGACAGGCTGCCATGCTGCGGCAGATAGGCGATCTGCCCGGCACGGACTTTCGGCCCCATCGCCCTCACATCCGTGCCGTTGAGCCGGATGCGTCCGGCGTCGGGGCGTGTCAGTCCGGCCAGGGCGCGCAACAACGTTGTCTTGCCGGCCCCGTTCGGGCCGATCAGCACCGTGAAACGGTGGCCCGGCAGGACAAGATCGAGATTTTCGATCACCGTGCGCTGTTCGAGTCGCAGGGTCAGTGTTTCACATGAAAAACCATTCGGATTCAGGTTGTTCAGATGCGTCATGCCGCCGCCTCCGCCAAGTCGGCTCGGCGACGGGCGACAATCCACAGGAAGAACGGCACGCCGAGAAAGGCGGTGACGACACCGATCCTGATCTCCACCCCTGTCGGTGCGAGCCGCACCAGACAATCAGCGGCGGTGAGCAGCAACGCGCCGACCAGCGCCGATGGTAAAGGCGTGCGCGCCGGGTCGTATTGCACGAACGGGCGGATGATATGCGGAGCAACGAGGCCGATAAATCCGATTGCGCCTACCACCGCCACCGAAGCGCCGACACCGATCGCCGATGCGGTGACGATGGCCAGACGCAGCCGTCCGACCTCGATTCCGAGGCTGAGGGCCGCCTCTTCGCCGAGCGTCAGGGCGCGCAGGCCCGGCCCGCAGGCGAACAGCATCGCCATTGCCGTCAGAATGAACGGTGCCGCGAGCATGACATGCGCGAACGATCGGTCCTCCAGCGATCCGAGTAGCCAGAAGACGATCTCCGTCACCGCGTAAGGGTTGGGCGAAAGCGAAATGGCAAGCGAAGTCGCTGCGCTTGCCAGCGCGCCGACGGCGAGGCCCGACAGCACCAGAGCGACGATAGGAGCCTCTCGCCCGGCAACCGCCGTTACCAGGACGATGGAAAGCAACGCGCCGCAGATGGCGGCAATCGGCAAGGCCCATGACAAGGCTCCGGCAAATCCGAAATACAGCGCCAGCACCGCACCGAACCCGGCAGCCTGCGGCGCACCGAATACCGCCGGATCCGCCAGCGGGTTGCGCAGCAGGCCCTGCAAGGCTGCACCGCTCAGCCCGAGCATGGAGCCGATCAGGATTGCCAGTAAGGTGCGTGGCAGGCGGATATCGCGGACGATGACGCTGGCAACGCCGTCGTCGCTCACCAGCGCCCTGACGGCCCGCCATGGCGTCAGTTGCGCCGGACCGATGGTCAGCGATGCCAGAACAAGGGCGATGAGAAGGAGCGCCAGACCGGAAACGAGGCGACGATCCCGCCGGAATGTATGCGCGTTCGGCATGCAGGGTCCAAGATAACAGGAAGAACAATGGACAGCGGTGAGCGGATATCCGGATCCCAGTCCAGGCACTGGCCGGAAACCGCAGACTCGCGCCGCTTCTTAAAGCGGTTTTCCGCATCCTGCGCAATCGTCATCGTTTGCATCTACACGGCTCTGCTGAAAGGCGGTAAAGCGTCGATGTCGAATCCACTTGAGACACTGGAACCGGGTATGCTGCCGATTCATCGGGTACACCTGGGCCAAGGAGAGTTTTTCATGACGGGCGCGGTTCCGGGTAATCCGGTCTTTTCAACCCTTCCGACAACGATCTTCGAAGTAATGTCCGGCCTTGCCCGCGACACCGGGGCGATCAACCTCGGTCAGGGCTTTCCGGACGATCCCGGACCGGAGGATGTGCGTGCCAAGGCCGCAGAAGCGGTGATGAGTGGCTGGAACCAGTATCCGCCGATGCCGGGGCTGATGGACTTGCGCGAGGCCGTCGCCCGGCATTATCGGCACTGGCAGGGTCTCGATCTCGATCCCGCAAATGAGGTCATCATCACCTCGGGGGCGACGGAAGCCCTGGCGGCGGCCTTGTTCGGCCTGATCTCGCCCGGCGACGAGGTGGTGCTGTTCGAACCGATGTACGATGCCTATCTGCCGCTGGTGCGGCAGGCGGGTGGCATTCCGAAATTCGTCTCCCTCACGCCACCTGCCTTCCGGTTAACGGAGGAAGCGCTGGCGGTGGCATTTTCGCCGCGCACCAGGGTGGTAGTGTTCAACAACCCGCTCAATCCGACGGCGACGGTGTTCCCGGATGAAGACCTGGAATTGCTGGCGAAATTCTGCCGTCGCTTCAATGTAGTCGCCATTGCTGACGAGGTGTGGGAGCATGTGATGTTCGATGGGCGGCGGCATAAGCCGCTGATGGCAATCGAGGGTATGCGCGAGCGTTGCGTCAAGATCGGTTCGGCGGGCAAGATCTTCAGTCTTACCGGCTGGAAGGTCGGCTTCGTCATGGCCGCGCCGCCGATCCTGAGGGCGGTGACCAAGGCGCACCAGTTCCTCACCTTCACTACCCCGCCGAATCTCCAGGAAGCGGTCGCGTACGGTTTGGCCAAGGACGATGCCTATTTCGAGGATATGCGCGCCCGGCTGACGGTGGGGCGCGATCATCTCACACAAGGGTTGACCGTCCTCGGCTTCCCGGTGATCCCCTCGCAAGGCACCTATTTCCTCAACATCGACATTACGACTTTAGGCGAAACCGATGACGAGGCGTTCTGTCGTCGGCTGGTGAACGACTATGGCGTGGCGACAATTCCGGTCAGCGCCTTTTATGCGACCAAAGCGGTAAAAACCGTGGTGCGGTTCTGTTTTGCCAAGAAACGTGAAACGCTGGATGCTGCCCTCGACCGCCTTGCCGCCGTCATGGGCAAGGCTCGCGCTTGACGAGTTGCCGTCTCCTGCCTGTTCATGGTGTTGGCCGGTGGCGTTGAACCCGTTGACCTGTGGCAAAACCTCTTTTAAGCGGGCCGGATGGTTCATGCTCTTCAAGCTTTTCGGCATGACTGAACCTCCCGGGCCATTTCCGTGAGCCATAAAAAGTTTTTGTTCAAGCCGGATTCAGGCTGGGCGTATTAGACATTTTCCGCTTGAGTGGATTCCGGTCAAGCGCAAGAAAATGCGGTACGAAAAAACCTGGGGCGTTTTTCGATCAGACTGAATCGGAAGAACGCTTCTTGAACGAAAAGATCATGAGACCCAAGGCAAGTTGACTACCAAGGCAAGTCGGGCGATCGACGATTTTTCAGGTTTCGGCGAACCGCTTTGAAACTGCCCTGCCAGACTTTCGCAGTTTCGTCTTTCCTTAATCCTCGTATCGAAGGTTTTAGAAGCGATATGATCCGCAAAACTCTTCTCTCCATGGGCGCCGCCCTTGCCCTCGTGACCGCCGCCGCCGCGCAGGAGCGGGTGGTCAATGTCTACAACTGGTCGGATTACGTCGATCCGAAGATGCTGGAGAACTTCACCAAAGAGACCGGCATCAAGGTCGTTTACGATACCTACGACAACAATGAGATCATCGAGACCAAGCTGCTGGCCGGAAAATCCGGCTACGACATCGTCGGCCCGTCCGGCCCGTTCGTGCAGCGTCTGATCCGCGCCAATGTCTTCCTCAAACTCGACAAGTCAAAGTTGACGAACCTGAAGAACATGTGGCCGGAGATTGTGGAGCGGCTGGCGATTTACGACCCCGGCAATCAATATGCGATCAACTATATGTGGGGCACCACCGGCATCGGCCTCAACGTTGCCAAGGTGCGCGAACGGCTCGGCGCGGATTTTCCGCTCGATACCTTCGATCTGCTGATGAAGCCGGAGATTTCCGCCAAGCTCAAGGATTGCGGCATCCATGTCCTCGATAGTCCGGAAGATTTTTTGCCCGGCATCTTGAACTATCTCGGCCTCGATCCGAACACCCGTAATCCCGACGATTTCCAGAAGGCCGCCGAAGCCCTTGGCAAGGTGCGCGGCAACATCCAGAAATTCCATTCCTCAGAATACATCAACGCCCTTGCCAATGGTGAAATCTGCATGACTGTCGGCTATTCCGGCGACATCATCCAGGCCCGGAACCGGGCGAAGGAAGCAAAGAACGGCGTCGATATTGCCTATGTCGTGCCGAAGGAAGGGGCGCAGATGTGGTTCGACAGCTTCGTCATCACCGCCGATGCGCCGCATCCGGAAGAGGCGCACGCCTTTATCGATTACATGATGCGCCCGGATGTGGCGGCGGCGAACGCCAATTTCGTTTCCTATGCTTCCGGCGTGCTGACGGCGAAGCCTTTGGTGAAACCGGAAATCGCCAACGATCCGGGCGTCTATCCGAACGATACCACCATGAAGCACCTGTTCACTACCACCGCCTATGACGAAAAGACCCAGAGGCTGGTGACGCGGTTGTGGACGCGGCTCAAATCCGGGCGATGAATCGGGCAGGCGCAGCAGAGCGCCGGAAGATTCTCTTTGATGATTCTTGGGAACGGCGCCGACCTAGTCGGCGCCGTTCCTGCATTCAGCACCAGTAATTCTTTCGGATTCGCGTCCATATTCACCGGATATTGGTAATAAGCAGCGATTTGTGCGACATTAGGCGAAGGCGTGTTTTGCCTGTCGTTTCAGGAAAGGAGATATCCGGGAAATGATCCGTAAGACTCTTGCCGCGATCGCCATGAGTGCCATCGCCATGGGTATCGCCCTCCCACTTCCCGCTGCCGCGCAGCAACGGGTGGTCAATGTCTACAACTGGTCGGATTATATCGATCCGAAGGTGCTGGAGAGTTTCACGAAGGAAACCGGCATCAAGGTCATTTACGACACTTACGACAATAACGAGATCATCGAAACCAAACTGCTGGCCGGAAAATCCGGCTACGATGTCGTCGTGCCGTCCGGCCCGTTCGTGCAGCGCATGGTCAGAACCGGGATATTGCTCAAGCTCGACAGGACGAAGCTGCCAAACCTGAAGAATATGTGGCCGGAGATCATGGAGCGGATGGCGGTTTACGATCCCGGCAACCTTTATGCGATCAACTACATGTGGGGTACCACCGGCATCGGCCTCAACGCCGTCAAGGTGCGCGAGCGGCTCGGCGCGGATTTTCCCCTCGATAGTTTCGACCTGCTGCTGAAGCCTGAGATTTCCGCAAAACTGAAACGGTGCGGCATTCAGGTGGTCGATAGTTCGGAAGACATGTTTCCAACCGTTCTCAATTACATGGGCGAGGATCCCGATTCGAAGAATGTCGCCGAATTGCAGAAAGCCGCCGAACTGCTGACGGCGGTACGCGGCAATGTCCGGAAATTCCATTCCTCGGATTATATCGATGCGTTGGCCAATGGTTCGATCTGTATGGCTGTCGGTTATTCCGGCGATGTCATCCAGGCCCGGAATCGGGCGCGGGAAGCGAAGAACGGTATCGAAATCACCTATATCGTGCCGAAGGAAGGGGCGATGATGTGGTTCGACAATTTCGTCATTCCTGCCGATGCGCCGCATCCGGAAGAGGCGCATGCCTTCATCGATTACATGATGCGCCCGGACGTGGCTGCGGCAAACGCCAATTTCATCAAATATGCCAGTGGGGTAAGCGAAGCCAGGTCGCTCATCAATCCTGACATCCTGAACGATGCCGGGATCTATCCCGATGAAGCCATCATGAAGCGCCTGTTCACCAACACGATCTATGACGACAAGACGCAAAGGCTGGTGACACGGTTGTGGACACGGCTTAAATCCGGGCGGTGAGCCTCATCGGAAAATTGTGTCGATACTGAACGATACCCCATGCCGGAGCTGAAAAACCAGCATGGGGTATTTCGTGTTTTTCAGGCTGGACCGCAAAATACCTTATGTCAGCAGCGCATAGAGGGCGTCAGAATCATGCGCGGCGCGGATGCGCTCCAGAATTCCCGGTTGCCGCAACAGACGGGCGATGCGGGCGAGGGCCTTGAGGTGATCGGCTCCGGCTTCTTCCGGCGCGAGCAGCAAAAACAGGATATCGACGGGCTTGCCGTCGAGGGCGTCGAAATCGACGGGTTTTTCAAGCCGCGCCGCCGCGCCGAACAGATGCGTCAGACCGGGAATCTTGCAATGGGGAATGGCGACGCCATCGCCGATGGCGGTCGACCCAAGTCGTTCGCGTTGCAGAAGCGCATCGAATACGACATCGCGCACGAGGCCGGTTCCCGCTGCGGCGAGGGCGCTCAACTCTTCGATCGCCTGTTTTTTGCTTGCAACCCGCAGGTCGGCCAGAATGGCCGCCGGGTTCAGTAATGTATTGAGAGAGGGCATCGGATGCAATCGCGCTGACGCGGCACTCCGTTGCGGAGCGCCGCTATATCCCCTTGGAATGGACAGAACCCCCTCCGGTCGACCGACCGGCAGGGCTGTCAGGCTTCTTGCGGCGGCGAATCGACCCAGCCGATTGCCCCGTCCTGGCGACGATATAAGACGTTCACCCGGTTGGTGCCAGCATGGATGAAGACCAGAACCGGCGCTCCGGTCATGTCAAGCTCCACGAGCGCGTCACTGACCGAAAGGCGCAGCAGGGTCTTGGTCGATTCGGCGATGACGACAGGGTGGTACTCCTCGGATTGCAACGATTCGTCGGAGGGCGATTCGTAAACCATATACGGGCTTTGCGCGGCTCCGTTGGTGCGGCCCTGCGTCTGCGGATGCTTTTTCAGGCGCTCCTGGTAGCGTCGCAGTCTGGTTTCAATCCGGTCGGCAGTCTGGTCGAAGCTCGAATAGGCATCCTGCGCCGCGCCTGAGGCTTCCAGCGTAATGCCGGAAGCAAGGTGAAGGACGCAATCGGTTCTGAACCCTGTTCCTTCCTTGGCGACCGTTACATGGCCCGAATAATCGCCGTCGAAATGTTTGCCCATCGCCGAAGCGAGGCGGGCCTCCACCTGGGTTCTCAAAGCTTCGCCAATGTCGAGATTTTTCCCGGACACGCGCAACACCATGTCGATTCCTCCTTGTCTGCCGCTCTCCGGCCCATGCAATGGGTGGAGCGGTCCTTAAATGCGCCGGGATCCCCGGCGCAGCACCTTCGCGGTGCGAAGACGCACCAAGTATAGAATGGGGACTCAGGGAAAGATAGTTCAAGGGGTCGACTTGTTCCATGTCCTGCTTCAAGTCGTGGATTTTACCGGTAACAATCTGGATTTAAAGGTGAAAATCCTCGCCGAGATATAATCTCCGCACGTCTTCGTTGGCGATGATTTCATCCGCCCCGCCTTCCATCAGCACCTTGCCGGAGTGGATGATGTAGGCGCGGTCGATCAACCCGAGGGTTTCGCGCACGTTGTGGTCGGTGATCAGTACGCCGATGCCGCGCCGGGTGAGATGGCGGACGAGGGTTTGGATATCGCCGACGGCGATCGGGTCGATACCGGCGAACGGTTCATCGAGCAGCATGAACGATGGGTCGCTGGCCAGGGCGCGGGCGATTTCGCAGCGCCGCCGCTCGCCGCCCGACAGGGCGATGGAGGGTGCCTTGCGCAGCCGGGCAATATCGAATTCGTTCAGCAGGTCGTCGAGCTTGCGGCGGCGTTCCTTGCGGTTCGGCTCCACCGCTTCGAGAACGGCGAGGATGTTGTCTTCCACCGACAGGCCGCGAAAGATCGAGGCTTCCTGCGGCAGGTAGCCAATGCCAAGCCGGGCGCGGCGATACATCGGCAGGGTGGTGATGTCGTGGCCGTCAAGGCTAATCGCGCCGAAATCGGCGGAAACCAGACCGGTGATCATGTAGAAGATCGTCGTCTTACCGGCACCGTTCGGTCCCAGCAGGCCGACAGCCTCGCCGTTGCGCACTGTCAGGGAAGCATCGTTCACCACCATGCGGCCACGATAGGATTTCTTCAGGCCCTTGATGGCAAGAATGCCCGGCCCCTCGATAAAGACGGGCGCAGAACCATGCTGTTGATCGATTTCACGATGGAGAGATGTCAAGATCGTTCCGCTTTCGATGCTTCAGACAGGCACTGTCATTGCCCGTTCTTGTTGTTGTCGTCCGGGACGATCATGGTGCGTACCCGGCCACCCTCGACTTTGGCGATGCCGGTCTTCAAGTCGTAAACGAGACGCGGTCCCTTGGTGACGTTCGGGCCATCGTTCAGGATGACGTTGCCGGTGAGCAGCACACGGTTGCTTTCCCGGTCGAACGTGGCATGATCGCCGGTGGCGATCTGCGTTTTTGAGACGATAGTCACCGGCCCGGTGCATTCGATCCGGCGGATGGCACTGTTCGACGGCAGGGCGGAGGCCGGGCTGGCTGGAGCCGCCGCAGCCGTCTTGCCTTCTCCATTGGTCTTCTGCTCGTAAAACACTTCGAGCGTCGTACATTTCACCGTCGTATCGCCCTGCACCGCCACGACATTACCGACGAAGATCGCCCGGCCTTCCTTGTCGAACACATCGAGCCGATCGGAATCGACTTTGATTGGCTGACGATTATTACCGAGCGTTTCCAGAGCGGATGGGCGGCCTTTTTCCTGCGAGAAGCCGCTTTCAATCCCGGACGGACCGATAAAACCGGCTATCGCGCCAAGGATCGTCACCGTCAGAACCGAGGAAAATCTCGTATGCGTCATGGTATCACGCTGGGTTTTGCGGCGCTGCCGGACGTGACAACGGGGCCTTCGCCGGATGGGCTGGTCTGGGAAGTGGTGGAATCAAGATTGTCTGCGGCAAATACCGACCGCACTTGACCCCGGAAAACGATATTCTTGCCGTTTTCCGTCACCTCCATGCTGTTTGCCTCAATGAGGCCGTCCGGCAGGGTGACGGTTACGGGTTCCTTGGAAACAATTCGTCCGGACTTGAAATCGACGGATGCCGATTTCAACTGGACGTCCTGTCCCTTGTCGGTCGTCAGTCGAACATTGTTGGTAAGGCGCATCTGTTCGGTTTTGGTGTTCCAGACACCGGTTTTCGCCTTGAGATCGGCGATGGAGCCTTTGTCGTCGAGAACGAAATGCGCCTTCAGATCGTTCAACTCAATGACGCTCATATCCTTGATGTTCTGCACCGCCTTGGTCGCCGTGATCTCGTACGGTTGCAGGTTGCGCCGGAAGCCGGTCAGCTTCGGCCCGGCCATCGTCACCTGTGTGCCGGAGAGCGAGACCTCGCCGATATCGAGGCCGTCGAGAGGACGCAGCGGATTGAACACGGCCCAGGCAATCGTTCCTCCCATGACTAGAACCGTGCCGAGGGGAAGAAAGACTTTTAGAAACCGGACAATCCTTGTATGGCGGCGAGCGGCGGCATAAGCCCCCCATCGCCGGGAGCGGGGCGCTGGCGGTTGGGTGGCAAAGGTCGGCCCTGCGGAATCGTGCCTTGTGCTGGCGAGTGTCGTCACAATCCTGCTTTCGTCGGTGCTTCTTATCTGTAAGCCTTTCGCCGCTTGGCGTCCAGCCCGTTCGGAAGGCGGGCGTTCCTGCTCTAGTTTCCTTGGAATGCAAAGCTTTAGCGTTTAACCGGGTTCCACTTGAACGTGCATTGCTCTATTCGCCCGGTTTGGCGCACTTCTTGCCGCAAACCCGTGGCTAAGATATGGCGGCGGGCGCATTCCAGATCCGGTGCTTCTTCAACTATGCGCAAAAATGTCCGTTTCCGGCCAGCCGATAAGGTCGAGTTTGGCTCGCGTCGGCAGGAAATCGAAACAGGCCTGGGCGATTTCCGTCCGTTTCTCCCGCTCCAGCAAGGTGTCGAGTCTGGTTTTCAGCGCGTGCAGATAGAGAACGTCGGAAGCCGCGTAATCGAGTTGCGCCTGTGTCAACGTATCCGCGCCCCAATCGGACGATTGCTGCTGCTTCGACAGGTCGACGCTGATCAGTTCCCGGGCCAGATCCTTCAATCCGTGCCGGTCGGTGTAGGTGCGCGTCAGCCGCGAGGCAATCTTGGTGCAGTAGACCGGTTTCGGCATCACCTTGAGGGCATGGAACAGGATTGCGAGATCGAAGCGGGCAAAATGAAAGATTTTCAGCACTGTCTCGTCCGCCAGCAGACGGATGAGATTGGCGGGCGGGGCCTGTCCCGGCACGATCTGCACAATATCCGCCGACCCGTCGCCGCTTGAAAGCTGAACGAGACAGAGCCTGTCCCGGTGCGGATTCAGGCCGAGGGTTTCGGTGTCGATGGCGACGGACGGTCCCGGGTCATACCCGGCAGGCAGGTCGTTGCGGTGAAAGCGGATCGCCATGGCGGCTCCTTTTCCGGCCTGCCCGGTAAACGTCGCAAGCCTTCATGAAACAGGCCGGGAAATAAGAAGCCCGAATGGATGCGCGCCGGAATATCACCGTATCCACTTCTTCCGCAAGGGAATTGCCAGAAACCGACCTTGTGGTGTGGGAATGCGGTTTCCGTTTGTATGACACCGGCTGAATACGGGTAATGAACCCTTACCGTGCGATGATTTTGTCCTTGATGATCTGGAACAGGGGATCCGGAACGATCCGTTTGCTGACCAGCTCGTCCTTGCCCCGGTATGGGCGATTCTTGAGGATCGCATCTGAACGCGCCTCGCCAACGCCGGGCAAGGTCATGAGTTCGGCCTTGCTGGCGGAATTGATGTCGATCGGGTGGCTGATCGGGAGCACCGCCGTTTCAGCGGCCAAGGGTACAGGAAAGGCTGCCGGAAATATCGACACGATGCAGAAGAACAGGAGGCGGACGATTTTACGCATGATGATCCCCAAATAAATGCACCTTGATGTCCAATTCTGGCAAAACTGAGTACCAGGCAGAGAAAAAAAGCACTGTTTTTATTATCGGATCATACGGTTCGGCAAGAACATTCAACTTTAACATTCAACTTTGCGCCGCGTGAAGCGGGTTGGCGGAGATGGATACAATCGTTTGGCCGATAAGAAAACCCGCATTATCCGGAATCGATCCCACAGCCGGCGGGTAAAAAATGCCTTGGAACCGC
Source organism: Microvirga sp. (assembly GCA_031547465.1). GTDB lineage: Bacteria > Pseudomonadota > Alphaproteobacteria > Rhizobiales > Beijerinckiaceae > Hohaiivirga. The sequence continues at coordinate 14,642 of JAVBRX010000040.1, forward strand.
CGTAAACCTTGGCAAGACATAGACATCCGCCGCAGATGGTCCGCCACAGGAATACGTATTCCGATGCCCTTGTCGGAGAACGCTCGTCAGGAAGCGCTCCATGTTGTTGAAAACCGTTATTCGTCTGTTCTTTGCTGCGGCTCTGCTGGTCGCCGGCGTGTCGATGATCGTCTTGTGGCGTAGTTCATCGGTGGAACGGTATCCACAAGCCGGGCGAATGGAAAAACTGGAAAGTGGAACGCAGATATCCGGCCCCATTCCGCTTCCCGCTCCGGGGGTGCCTGAGCCGGAACGGCAAGGCGGATTGCCTTTCCCGGCAGCAAATACGCCCCTTTTCGGGCCGCCGGTCAATGCGCCGGTTCTGCTCCCGGTCTCACCGCCGGGGGCGATGTCGGACGTCGTCCGTCTGCCGCCGCCCGGGTTTGAGATGCCGAAGTCGCTTCGTCAGCGACCGGACATTGTTACGCCGGATATCAGCGAACCGTTGCCGGAACGGTTGCGGCGCGGTGGATTCAAAGCGGGCAATGCCGCCTATGTCCGCATCTTCAAGCGCGAGGGCATTCTCGAACTCTGGCTGCGCAAGGGCAAGGGAGCGGATGAACGCTTCACCTTGTTTTACACCTACCCGATCTGCTATTTCTCCGGCCTCCCCGGGCCGAAGCAGCGCAAGGGTGATTATCAGTCGCCGGAAGGGTTTTACGCCGTATCAGAGAAGCAGCTCAATCCGGCTTCCAATTACCACCGCGCATTCAATGTCGGCTACCCCAATGCTTATGACCGCAGACTGAAGCGAACCGGATCCGATCTGATGGTGCATGGTGGCTGCGTCTCCGCTGGTTGCTACGCCATGACTGACAGGAATATTGCCGAGATCTACGGGCTGGTCGAGGCGGCCTTGAAAGCCGGGCAGAAGGAAACACCCGTACACATCTTTCCGTTTCGGATGACCGACGAGGCGATGAAAGCCGAGTTTTCCAGCGAATGGTTCAATTTTTGGGCCAACCTGAAGGATGGTCACGACCGGTTCGAGGCCAGCGGCAAGCCGCCGGTCTCTTATGTCTGCAAGGATCGTTACGTGTTCGATCCACAGAAAAACGCTTTGGGAGGCTGCGCCCGTATTGCCGGATGGTGACAAGGTGACAGACGGCGCCTGTTATGATGCTGCGCTGGCTGGCGGAACCCTCAGCCAGCCGGGGGCGGGAAAGCTGCCTTCGACCGTGAAGCGTCCTTCCCTGACTTTCAGACGGAGCTGCGCCTGTGGCGGCGGCGAATTCTGCTGCACCACCTCAATGAAATCCTCCCCCATCGCCGCGATGATCGCCACATGGCCGTAACCGCCCGCGCCGTCGAATACCAGAAGATCGCCCGGCTACGGCCTTTCCATATCGTCGTTGCGATACTGGATTATGCCGCGCTTGGCATTGAACGCGCCCTGCGGCAGGTCGGGGTCGAAGAAACTGATCGTATGCCCCCAGACATCATCGGATTGAATTCATAAAACCTGCACAAGCGAGCAACGGGTGCGGATAGTGGCGGGTAGCGAGCATTCCGCCTGAACTAAGGTCAGGCTTTATTCCGCGACAGCCAACCGAATAGCGAGGGCTTTACCGGTTCGGTGAGTTTGCGGCCAAGTAGGATTGCGGCGATGCGGGTGAATTCGGCGGCGATACCGTTCTCGACCTCGCCCTCCATCAGCACGCTGCCGTTATTGGCAGCGATGCTGAACTGATGGGCGTCGAAGGGGATGGCGGCCAGCAATTCGCTGCCGAGGCCGCGGGCGAATTCCGACGGGATGATCTCCTCGCGGCGTGGCACGCCAATCTGGTTGAGAACGATCTTCGGTTCCGTGCCGGGCTGCCGTTCGCGGTGCATCAGGTCGAGAAGCTGCCTGGCGCTGCGCAGGCTGCCGAGATCGGGCAGGCAGATGAGAAGGATTTCGTCGGCATTCAGCAGCATATGGCGGGTCCAGGCTGTCCAGCCGCATGGAATATCGAGCAGGATCATGGGGACGAGCAGGCGTAGCGTGTCGATCAGCGGATCTGCCGCCCGGTCCGGCAGATCGTAGGTGTCGGTCACCAGACAGGGGGCCGTCAGTAATGCGAGGCCCTCGCTGTGCCTTACCAGCAGGCTCTCGATCAGCATCCGGTCGACAGGGCCGGAGGCAAGCAGGGCATCGGCGATGGTTTGCAGCGGGTCTTCGTTGAAGTTCAACCCGACGGTGCCGAACGCCAGATCGAAATCGGCAATGATCGTTGGCGTGGAAAATAGGCGAACCAGGGTCGCGCCGAGATTGTGCGTTACCGTCGAACCGCCCGCTCCGCCGCGCACCCCCATGATGGCGCAGGTCTTGCCGGTCGGTGCGGGTTCATGGGCGATAAACAATTCGCTGATCGAGCGGACGATGCCGTCGGCATCGAACGGTGCGGCGACGGATTCGCTGACGCCACGCCGAATCAGTTCATGGTAGAGAACCGGATCGCTCAACGGACGCATAACGATGACTCTGGTGTTGACGTCGCAGACGCCCGCCAGCCGTTCGAGCTGCTCCAGGATTGCTTGTCGCATCCCTTGTGCTTCAACGATCAGTACCTCCGGCGTCTGCGCGTTCTCGTAAGCAGCGATGGCCCTGGCGATTCCGCCCATCGACCGGTTCACTGTCGTATGGGCGAGACGACTGTCGGCGGCGGCTTCCGCCACCGCCGTTTCGGCCTCGGGCGTTTCGCAGAACGCATCAATGACGATGGATGGAATCCGGCCCGGTCTATCGTCCTGAATCGGAGTGCTGTCGTCGTCGATGGCTGGCATGCTTGTCACTCGCCCGTCTCAAGCGGCTTCAACCGTATAAGGGGCAAGGCTCCCTGCGGGTTCCGTCGTCCGTCAGGGTTTCGTTACCCGACGCAATGTCAGGTTGACCCGCCCCGGCATTGCCAGAAGATCGCTGGTGCCGGAATGGATTCGGTCGATGCCGTGGAAAACGAGGCGGGATTCGCCGCCGATCACCAGCACGTCGCCGGAGCGTAGGCGCACCGATTTCGTCGGATCTTTACGATTGAGGCCGCCGTAACGGAACAGGCCGTCGTCGCCGAGCGAAATCGAGACGATGGGAGCGGCGAAATCCTCCTCGTCCTTGTCCTGATGCAGACCCATACGGGCGTCGGCGGCGTAGAAATTGATCAAGCAGGCTTCCGGCGGTTCATCGTAACCGCCGCAGGCGCGCCAAACAGTGAGAACCTGTTCAGGGATCGGCGGCCAGGGCTGGCCGGTATCGGGATGGTGCGGTTGATAGCGGTAACCATTCTTGTCGGATACCCAGCCGAGCGGGCCGCAATTGCTCATGCGCACCGAGAACGGCTTGCCGGTTCCGGGCATCGTCGGCACGAATAGCGGCGCGGCGCGCACGAGGTCGCGGACGGTGTCGCGCAGGCGTTCCTGCGCCGCCCGGTCGAAATAGCCGGGGTAATAGATCAGCCCCGGCTTAAGGACGAGCGATTGCGCCATCGGCATTCGTCCCGTGAAAACAGTTTTGAAAACCTCCGCAATTGCTCGCGGGGCAGCATGCGGGCTTCCGCCTTTTTCAAGGTGGAGGCCCGCGAAACGGTCTTACAGAATCTTCTTGCTGGCGACGGTGGTGTCGGCATTGAGGCGGTAGACCATCGGCACGCCGGTGGCGAGTTCGACTGAGGGAATCGTCTCCGGCGTCAAACCGTCGAGCACCATCACCAGGGCGCGCAGGCTGTTGCCGTGCGCCGCCACCAGCACCCGCTTGCCGCTCATGACGCACGGCAGGATATGCTGCACGTAATAGGGCAACACCCGCGCCACCGTATCCTTGAGGCTTTCGCCGCCGGGCGGGGCGATATCGTAGGAACGCCGCCACAAATGCACCTGCTCCTCGCCCCAACGCTTGCGTGCGTCGTCCTTGTTGAGGCCGGAGAGATCGCCGTAATCGCGCTCGTTCAGGGCCTGATCGCGGATCGTCTCCAGCTTCGGTTGGTCGACGCCGTCGAGAATCAGCTGGCAGGTGCGCTGCGCCCGGCTCAGGGCGGAGGTGAAGGCAAGATCGAAGGCAATGCCTTCGGCTTTCAGCTTGTCTCCGGCGGCCCTGGCCTCGGAGACGCCGAGTTCCGTCAGGCCCGGATCCTTCCAGCCGGTGAAGAGGTTCTGCAAATTCC
>JAVBRX010000159.1:0-21384 GCA_031547465.1 Microvirga sp.
CGCAACTGGCCGATGCCGGGTTGCGAACCGGGCTGACGCCGGAACAGGCCGTCGCGCGAATCCTGCCACGCCTGCATGGGGCTTTCGCTCTGGCATTTCTGTTCGCTGGCGAAGAGGATCTCCTGATCGGTGCCCGGCACGGTGCGCCGCTTGCCATAGGATATGGCGAGAACGAGATGTTCCTCGGTTCCGATGCTTTGGCATTGGCACCGCTCACCACCGAAGTCGCCTATCTCGACGATGGTGACTGGGCGGTGCTGCGCCGTTCCGGTGCGATAATCCGTAATATTGCCGGGGAGGTGATTTCCCGCCCGCGATTGAAGATCAATACCGGCGCGTTCATCGCCGATAAGGGCAACCATCGCCATTTTATGGTGAAGGAGATTTACGAGCAGCCGGAAGTAGCTGGACGCACCCTGGCGCATTACGTCGATTTTGCTAATGGTAGGATTGCTTTGCCCTTCGAATTGCCGTTCTCGTTCCGAGAATGTGGGCGGTTGTCGATTTCGGCCTGCGGCACCGCCTACCTTGCCGGCTTGACGGCAAAGTACTGGTTCGAGCGTCTGGCACGCCTGCCGGTGGAGATCGATGTCGCCTCTGAATTCCGTTACCGCGAGCCGCCGTTGGGGAAGGGTGATGCGGCGCTCTTCATTTCGCAATCCGGCGAAACGGCGGATACCTTGGCATCCTTGCGTTACGCAAAAAAATGCGGTCTTAACGTGCTTTCGGTCGTCAACGTCGCGACCTCGACCATTGCTCGCGAGAGCGATGCCGTCGCCCTGACGCTTGCGGGACCGGAGATTGGCGTTGCCTCAACAAAAGCTTTCAGTTGCCAGCTTATCGTGTTGTTGTGTCTTGCAATTTATGCGGGACGCGAGCGTGGTATTCTCTCGATAGAGGAGGAGAAAACCTTTGTCGATGCGCTGATTGCCGCGCCAGGGTTAATGAACGAGGCAATCAAAAGCGAGCCAGCCATCGAGACACTGGCGCGGGAAATCGCCAAGGCGCGCGACGTGCTCTATCTTGGACGCGGCACATCCTATCCGCTCGCTCTCGAGGGGGCGCTGAAATTGAAGGAGATTTCCTATATTCATGCCGAAGGCTATGCGGCAGGCGAACTGAAGCACGGTCCCATCGCCCTGATCGAGGAAACAGTGCCGGTAATCGTCATCGCCCCGCACGATGCCGTGTTCGAGAAGACCGTCTCCAACATGCAGGAAGTAGCGGCGCGTGGCGGACGCATCGTACTCATCACCGATCAAGAGGGCGCGAAAACTGCCGGTCTGGAGACGATGGCGACCATAATCATGCCGGATGCACATCCGGTTGTCGCGCCCATCGTCAGCGCCGTGCCGATTCAGATGCTGGCCTATCACACTGCCGTGATGATGGGTAAAGACGTAGACCAGCCGCGCAATCTGGCCAAATCGGTGACAGTGGAATGAGCGAAACCGTCGCCCGCCTCAGGCATCCGGGCGCGTCAGCATGAATATTGCAGCGCAAATGAACAGAAGCAGGCAGGCGATTTTTACCCAGAGCCAGGCTGGAAGCAGCAGAACGATGCCATAACTGATAACCATGCTCAGGCAGGCAATCCATTTTGCATGGCGCGGAATGGCCCCGCGCTCGCGCCAGGCTTTCAGCGGCGGGCCAAGAACCGGGTGACGGAGCAGCCAGGCCTCGAACCGGGGCGAAGAGCGGGCGAAGCATCCTGCCGCAAGGATGAGAAACGGCGTCGTCGGCAGGACAGGCAGGAAAACGCCGATCAGACCGAGAGCGACGAATGTCCAGGCGAGGGTGAAGAACAGGGGTTGCGACATGGCCTGCCAACAGTTTCCTATGCCCGGACGCGACATCTCGGCGCTATGGTTTAGCTCCGCAAACAATCATACTGCGCCGCATGGCATTTCCAAGTATGCTGTCAATCAATAGGACATCGCCGGATCATGTCCACCTCTTCCGAAGACTATCAGGCGGGAAACAATCGAAAAATCGTGGACGACATGACTTCAAACATTCCCCCATTGCCGCCGGATTTGAGCGAATCCTCCGTTCGCTGGCAGAAAACCACCTTTCGCGTCAGGGTGCGTAACTGGTTTCTCACCGGCCTGATCGTCGCCGGACCACTGACAATCACCCTGTGGCTGACCTGGTGGATGGTGAACTCCGTCGATAGCCTCATCACGCCGCTGGTACCGTCCGCCTATCTGCCGCAGACTTATCTGCCATTTTCCATTCCCGGTTTCGGCCTCGTCGTCGGTTTCATCGGCCTGACCCTGCTCGGGTTCCTGACAGCGAGTTTTTTCGGGCGCAACCTTCTGCTTCTCGGTGAAACCATCCTCAGCCGTATGCCGGTGGTGCGTGGTATCTACAAGGGAACGAAACAGTTGTTCGAGACGGTGTTCTCCGCCGACGGCACTTCGTTCCGCACCGTCGGGCTGGTGCAGTTCCCGGTCAAGGGAACCTGGTCTTTGGTGTTCATTTCCAATCCGGCAACGGAGGAGGTTTCCGGCTCCCTGCCGCCGGACGAATATATCGGCGTGTTCCTGCCCTGCACACCCAACCCGACGACTGGCTTTTTCTTCTACCTGCCACGCAAGGACATCATCACGCTCACCATGAGCGTCGAGGATGCAGCCAAGCTCATCATGTCCGCGGGCGTGATCCAGTCGAAGGAGGGGCAAGCGAAACTCAAGACTCTGGCGGAAACGGCGCAGCAATCGTAAAAGGCGGATTAAAGACGGCAAGGTACCATATCGCCCATCGTTTTAATCTTGATATTCCCGCCCTGCGCATTGTTTCAGGAGCATTCCCTTCATGACCCTTGCAACCATCGGCCTTGTCCTAGCCGGCGGCTTCCTCGGCGGCATGGCGCGGTTTTTCCTGTCAGGAATCGTTGGCGGCAGGGTCGGTGAAACCTTCCCATGGGGGACACTCGTCGTTAATGTTTCCGGTGCTCTTGTCATCGGTTTTGCGACAGGTTGGGCGCAGACATCAGGCGGGGTATTCGCTTCGGAAGCGATACGCGCTTTTCTCGTCGTCGGCATCTGCGGCGGATACACCACTGTGTCATCCTTCTCCCTGCAAACCATGAATCTTGCGCTCGGCGGCGAATCCAAACGAGCATTCGCCAATGTCGTGGCCTCCGTCGGTTTGTGCCCGATCAGCGTCTGGATCGGGTTCGAGTGCGGATTACTCGCATTAGGAGCAAGCCGATGAGCGGCATGGGGCAACAAGGGCGGCTCTATCTCGCAGTCGGGTGCGGTGCAGCCATCGGTTCACTGCTCCGCTACTTCGTCGGCGCAGCCATTGCGTCGACAGGGAACCTGAACGCCCTGTGGGCTACGGTATTCGTCAACATCGTCGGCTCGTTCATCATCATGACGTTTGCCACCCTGACCGGGCCAGATGGGCGCTGGCTCATCGGACCGGTGGGCCGCCAATTCATGATGAGCGGTCTATGCGGCGGCTTCACTACCTTCTCGGCCATGAGCCTTGACGCTTTTTTGTTGTTACATCGGGGCGACACGGCTCTGGCCATGCTTTATCTTGCCGGAACGATCATTGCCTCGCTGACGGCGGCGTGGTTCGGCTATTGGTTTGCGAAACTCGTCAACCATTGAACGTAAGAGGATTTCATGCCGCTTCCTCAAACCTGTACCTTGCTGCGCATTTTCCTCGGTGAAGAGGATATAGGGCCGGACGGCAAGCCGCTTTACGAAGCCATTGTTCTGAAAGCACGAGAAATGCACATGGCCGGGGCGACGGTGCTGCGCGGCCCCCTCGGCTTCGGGCGTTCCAGTATATTGCACACGGCGAAAATCCTACGTCTGTCGCAGGATTTGCCGATTGTCGTGGAAATTGTCGACGCACCGGAAAAGATCGACCTGCTGATCCCGGAAATCACGGCGATGACAGAAAGCTGCCTCATCACCACCGAAACGGTTCGGGTCATCCGTTACGGCGATGCCTGAACGTTCGGAAAGCTGCTATCCTGCTCGCAGCAACCGGATGGCGCTATCGCGGTCGAACAGATAGAGCAGGGTGCGCAACGCCTCGCCACGCGGCGATTGCAGAGCGATGTCTTTATCCACGATCATCCGCGCATCGTCGCGGGCAGCGGCAAGCAGATCCCTGTCCCAATCGAGACGGGCGAGCTTCATGCCAGGTAATCCGGACTGGCGAGTGCCCAGAACCTCTCCTTCTCCTCGCAGGCGCAGATCTTCTTCGGCAAGGCGGAAGCCATCCTCGGTTTCGCGCATCATTTCCAGTCGCGCTCGCGCCACCGGCGACAGCGGCCCCTTGTAAAGCAACAGGCACGAGGAAGGACGATCCCCGCGCCCGACGCGCCCGCGCAACTGGTGCAATTGCGCGAGACCAAAGCGTTCGGCATGCTCTATTACCATCACTGTGGCCGCGGAAACATCGACGCCAACTTCGATCACAGTGGTGGAGACAAGGATTTTCGTTTCCCCGGCGATGAAATGCTCCATCGCTTCATCCTTGTCTTTGCCGGGCATCTGCCCGTGGACGAGGCCAACCTTATCGCCGAAATACTTTTGTAAATCCTCGAAACGTTCTTCTGCCGCCGCGAGATCGACCGCTTCCGATTCCCCTACCAACGGGCAAACCCAGTAAATTGAATCCCCCGCCGCAATAGCGCGGCCCAGGGCACCGATCACTTCTTCAAGGCGCTCCGACGAAACCAGCCTCGTGGCAATGGGCTTACGGCCTGCCGGTTTTTCGTCGAGTACTGAAACGTCCATGTCACCGAACAGGGTCATGGACAGAGTACGGGGAATTGGTGTCGCCGTCATCACCAGAATATCCACCGCTTCGCCTTTGGCCCCGAGTGCCAGCCGCTGGTGGACGCCGAAACGATGCTGCTCATCGACGACGGCAAAACCGAGATCCTTGAACACCACGCCTTCCTGAAACAGGGCATGGGTGCCGATGGCGATTTGTATCGAACCGTCGCTCAGGCCGTTCAGAACCGCCCGCCGCTCGCTCGCCTTGTCGCGCCCGGTGAGGAGAGCAATGCTCAGGCCCGCCGCCTCGACCTGCGGGCGCAAGCGTTCGTAATGCTGGCGAGCGAGGATTTCAGTCGGGGCCATCAAAGCCGCCTGTCGTCCTGATTCGACGACATACGCCATCGACAGTAACGCCACCACGGTTTTGCCGGAGCCGACATCGCCCTGCAACAGGCGCAGCATCCGATGCCCGGAAGCGAGGTCGGCGCGGATTTCGGCAATCGCCCGACGCTGTCCGTCCGTCAGGGCAAAGGGCAGGGCGGCTTCGATTCTGGTTGCCAGTTCACCCTTTCCGGTATTGTCGCGACCTTTTAGACGGCGCATTCTCGCCCGTGCGATCGCCAGTGCCAGTTGCGAGGCAAGGAGTTCGTCATAGGCGAGGCGTTGCCGTGCCGGACTGGCGATCAGGGCCTCCTCGCTCAACTGCGCCGCATCGTCAGGCTGATGCAGGGTGGAGAGCGCCGTGGCGAAATCCGGCCAGTTCTTGCGGCTCAACCAGTGCGGTTCCTGCCATTCCGGCAGGGCAGGAATACGGGGCAGCGCGACTTGAACGAATTTACCCAGCATCCGCGAGGTAACGCCCTCCGTCTGCGCATAAATGGCTTCTACCGGCGGTAGTGCGGCGAGGCCGCGCTCATCGAGGATACGATCGGGATGCACCATCTGGCGACGTCCGTCCCACAATTCGATTTTGCCGGAGACGAAACGCCGTTCGCCGACCGGCAGCAGTTTTTCGAGCCGCGCTCGGGTGGCATTGAAGAACACCAGGGCAATATCGCCGGTCTCGTCTTCAATGATGACGCGATAGGGCGCTCGATTTTTTCCCGGCGGTGAGGGGCGGTGTTGCACTACGGTGCCGCCGACTGTCACCGGTTCACCGATAGGCGCTTCGGCAATCGAACCCTTCAAATCCCTGGAGATGCCGCCATGCGGCAGGTGAAACAGCAGGTCGATCACTCGTGCCAAACGCTCCGGCTCGCCGATAAGACGATCAAGGAGCGGCGCAAGGCGCGGGCCGATTCCGGGGAGGGAAACCGCGGGCGCAAATAGCGGATCGAGAATCGATGGTCTCAGGGACATGCGGGAATCGGGGATGAACGGGCGATCCGATGGGTGGCGGGATGAAGACGAGGGGTATATAGGCGTTTTACCGGGCTGTTACGATGCACCATAACCTAAACTGGAGCAAACTATGAGTGGAACTTCGCTGAGCACTGCCGATCTCGATCCGCGCCGTAGCCGCCTGCTGTTCCGTGCCTGGCATCGCGGCACGAAGGAGATGGACCTGCTGATGGGGCAGTTTGCCGATGCGTCGATTGCAACCATGACCGACACCGAGATCGAAGAACTCGAAATGCTGAGCGGCTGCCCGGACGGCGATTTACTGAAATGGCTGACGGGAGAATTGTCGGTGCCGTCGGATTACGATTGCACCGTCTTCCGACGCATGAAGGCGTTTCATACCCATTCCAAGCCGTTATTCCGTTAACCTGTCTTCCGCCATCCGGCCCCTTGAAGGGGCATTCCTTCCAAGCCCTTCAACGAGCTATCAATAATCGTTATGTCCAATATCCTACAACGCGCCTTGACTGCCCTGGGACGGGGAGAGTCCGTTACCCTGTCGGGAGCACCCGATGGGTTCGATGCCCTTGTTCTTGCCGACCTCGCCCGTGGCGTTGCAGCGATGAAGGACAGTCCTGGTGTTCTGGTGCATGTGGCGCGAGACAGTCAGCGGCAGAAGGTGCTGGTGGACGCGCTGCACTTCGTCGCCCCTGACATTGAGGTGCTGCTGCTGCCCGCTTGGGATTGTCAACCCTATGATCGGGTGTCGCCGACCACGGCCATCGTCGCGCAGCGCATGACGGCGTTGGCGCGGCTGGCCCGGTCACGCGGCTCCGAAGAGCGCCCGCGTATTCTTTCGGTCTCCGTCAACGCCGTGTCACAGAGGCTGCCGCCGATGCGGCGCGTCGGACACGAGAGCTTTTCCGCCGCTCCCGGTAATGCCGTCGATACCGAGGAACTGGCGGCCTGGCTGGAAGCCAACGGCTACACCCGTTCCGGCACCGTGCGCGACCCCGGTGAATATGCCGTTCGCGGCGGCATCGTCGATCTCTATCCGCCGGGATTACCGAACCCGGTTCGCCTCGATTTTTTCGGCGACACGCTGGAAAGCATCCGTGCCTTCGATCCGGAAACCCAGCGTTCCGTTGCCACGCTTCGTTCCCTCGATCTGGTACCAATGAGCGAAGTGCATCTTACCACCGAGAATATCCGTCGCTTTCGGCAAGGTTATGCGGCAACGTTTGGCGCTCCTACCCGCGACGACAGACTCTATGAAGCGATCAGCGAGGGGCGGCGGCACCCCGGTTACGAGCATTGGCTGCCGTTGTTCCTGGATCGGCTCGATACTTTGTTCGATTACGTTTCCGGCGCGCCCATCGTTTTCGATTCCTTGGCCGAAGACGCACTAAACGAGCGGTTTTCGCAGATCCAGGATTATTTCGAGGCCCGGCAGACCACCCTGCATGACAAGCAACCGGGAACTATCCCCTATCACCCCCTGCCGCCCGATGCCTTGTACTTAAGTGCGGACGAATGGCGCGAGCGCCTGGATGGCCACGCTGCTATCCGCCTGACGCCGTTCAGCGTTCCCGACGGAACTGCGACAACCGTTATCGACTGTGAAGCGAAACCGGGACGCAATTTCATTGCCGAACGGGCAGACCAGAACGCCAACGTATTCGAAGTGGCGGTGACGCATATCCGCGCGTTGCAGAAGGGCGGTAAACGGGTGATCGTCGGCTCCTGGTCCGACGGATCGCGTGAGCGGCTTTCCCATGTGCTGGCCGACCACGGCCTGACGCAGGCAACGCCGCTCGCCCGCCTGCGGGATGCGCAATCGCTGGAGAAAAATCAGGTCGGCATGGCCGTCTGGGGGCTGGAGAACGGTTTCGAGGCCGGTGATCTCGCAGTTGTCGGCGAACAGGACATCCTCGGCGACCGACTGGTACGCGCCAAGCGCAAGACTAAGCGGGCGCAGGATTTTCTTACCGAAGTCGCGGCGCTCACTCCTGGTGATGTCGTGGTGCATGTCGATCACGGCATTGGCCGGTTCGAGGGGCTGAAGACCATCGAAGCGGCAGGCGCTCCGCACGATTGCCTGGAAATTCATTACGCTGGCGGCGACAAGCTGTTCCTGCCGGTGGAGAACATCGAGCTTCTGACCCGTTACGGCTCGGAAGAAACCGAAGTCCAACTCGACAAGCTGGGCGGTGTCGCCTGGCAGGCGCGCAAGTCGCGGATGAAGCAGCGTATCCGCGAGATGGCGGCGGCGCTGATGAAGATTGCCGCCGCCCGGGTCCTGAAAGATGCGCCGCGCATGGTGCCGCAGGAGGGGCTTTATGACGAGTTTTCCGCTCGTTTCCCGTATGAGGAGACCGAAGACCAGCAAAACGCCATCGATGCGGTTCTGGACGATCTCGCCAGCGGCAGACCGATGGATCGGCTGGTCTGCGGCGATGTCGGCTTCGGCAAGACGGAGGTGGCTTTGCGGGCCGCTTTCACCTGCGCCATGACCGGTAAACAGGTGGCGGTTGTCGTGCCGACGACGCTGCTCGCCCGCCAGCACGACCGAACGTTCCGCGAGCGGTTCACCGGACTTCCGGTCAACGTCGCGCAGGCTTCGCGTTTCGTTCCCAATCCGGAACTGAAGAAAGTGAAGGAGGGCTTAAGCTCCGGTGCGGTGGATATCGTCGTCGGTACCCATGCCCTTCTCGGCAAGGCCATTAAATTCAAGGATCTCGGCCTCGTCATCGTCGACGAGGAACAGCATTTCGGTGTCGCCCATAAGGAGCGGCTCAAGGAGTTGCGCGCCGAGGTGCATGTGCTGACGCTTTCGGCGACACCGATTCCGCGCACCCTGCAACTGGCGCTGACAGGAGTGCGTGAACTGTCGATCATTGCCACGCCTCCGGTGGATCGGCTGGCGGTGCGTACCTTCGTCATGCCATTCGATCCGCTGCCGATCCGCGAGGCGCTGCTACGCGAGCGCTATCGGGGCGGACAGGCGTTCTATGTCGTGCCGCGCATCGACGATCTTGCCGAAATCAGAAACTTCCTGGCGCAGGAAGTTCCCGAGGCAAAGGTTGCCATCGCGCACGGACAAATGGCGGCGGGGCAGCTCGAAGACGTGATGACCGCCTTCTATGAAGGCAAATACGACATTCTGCTTTCAACCAGCATCGTCGAATCCGGACTCGACATTCCGACTGCCAACACCCTCATCGTTCACCGTTCCGATATGTTCGGGCTGGCGCAGCTTTACCAGTTGCGCGGACGTGTCGGGCGCTCGAAAACACGGGCTTACGCCCTGTTCACTGTACCTGCCAACCGTACACTGACCGTGCAGGCCGAGCGGCGGCTCAAGGTTCTGCAATCCCTCGACACGCTGGGGGCGGGGTTCCTGCTTGCTTCGAACGACCTCGATATTCGCGGCGCGGGCAATCTCCTCGGTGACGAGCAATCCGGCCATATCAAAGAAGTCGGTTACGAGCTTTACCAGCAGATGCTGGAGGAGGCGGTGGCGCAACTCAAGGCGGGAATCGAGGAGCCAACAGAGGATCAATGGTCACCGACCATTGCCATCGGAGCGCCAGTGATGATCCCGGATTACTACGTCGAGGATCTGCAACTGCGCCTCGGCCTCTATCGCCGCCTGTCGATGCTGGAAAACGATGCAGAACTGAACGCCTTTGCCGCCGAACTGGTGGACAGGTTCGGCGAAATGCCGAGTGAGGTCGAGCAACTTCTCAAGATCACCGCAATCAAGGTTCTGTGCCGTCGCGCCAATATCGACAAGGTAGATGGCGGCCCGAAGGGCATCATCGTTTCGTTCCGCGGCAACAGTTTTGCCAATCCGCAAGGGCTGGTGAAATACGTCACCGAACAGCGCACCTTTGCCAAGGTGCGCCCGGACATGAAGGTGGTGTTCATCCGCGAGGTTGATGATCTCGGCGAGCGGCTGAAGGTCACGACCGGCATCCTGCGCGAACTGGCACGGATCGCCGAAGGGAAGGTGTGACCTTACGGCGTCGTCTGCCACCAGGTCTCGATAGGTACAGGCACCCCAAGCAATGGAGCCGGATCCGGGTGAGTGAGATTGGCACGATAGGCGAGCCATTGCTGGTTGATATAGGACAGCGGCACGACATAAGTGCCTGAGATCAGAACCCGGTCGAGGGCGCGAACGATATCGATGAACTCTCCCTGTTCCCGGACGGACATCATTCGTTCCAACAGGGCATCGATAGCCGGAGACTTGACACCGGCATAATTCAGCGAGCCTTCGCTGTCCGCTGTCGCAGAACTCCAGCGCCCGCGCTGCTCGACGCCCGGCGAGGTCGTGGCCTGCCAGGTGTTCTGGAACATGTCGTAATCGAACGAGCCTAGCCGCCGCCAGTATTGCATGTCGTCGATCCGCCGCACCCGCGCATCGATACCGAACCGCTCCAGCGACATACGATAATTCATCGCCAGCCGTTCCTGTTCGGCGGTGCGCACCATAATCTCGAACCTGAACGGCGTACCATCGGTTTTGCGACGTAGTGTCTTACCGTTCAATTCCCAGCCTGCATCGTTCAGCAGGGCGAGAGCCTTGCGGGCGGCCTCCCGGTCGATCTCGCCCATGGTCGTCGACTCGGGTAACCGCCAAGTACCTTCGAGAAGGTTCTGCGGAATGTCTATCGCTAGCGTGGAAAGCAGCTTCCGTTCGTTCGCGTTGGCCGGATGACCAAGGCTCGACAGGTCCGAGTTGTTGAAATAGCTCTCGGAGCGGACTTGCAGGCCATAATACAGGTTGCGGTTGACCCACTGGAAATCGAACAGGGAGGCAAGCGCCTGCCGGACGCGGATATCGGCGAATATTTCCCGCCGCGTATTGAACACGAATCCTGTCATGCCCTGTGGAGATCTAAGTAGCAGACTTTCCTTGCGAACCGCACCACTGCGCAGGGCCTCGAAATCATACCCTCGCACCCACCGGGTCGGGGATTCCTCCTGACGGAAATTGTATTGCCCACCCTTGAAAACCTCGAACATCGTATTCGCGTCCCGATAGAACAGGTAGACAATTTCATTGAAGTTATAGAGTCCCTTCGTTACCGGGAGATCTTCCCCCCAGTAATCGCCTCGGCGCTTGAGAACGATCCGCTCTCCAGGGCGAATTTCATCGAATGCATAGGGACCGGAACCGATGATAGGCTTCAGCGTCGGATCAGCGAACGTTGCCGGGTCGGTGGCATGAGCGGCGAAGATCGGCATCATGGCGATGATAAACGGCAGTTCCCGATCGGCTGAGCCGCTCAGATTGAAGCGGATACGTTGCGGGGAAAGTACTTCGACGGCGCGCACCTGCGCGAAGCTGGCGCGGTGCAGAGGCTTGCCATGCTTCGCCAGAAGATCGAACGAGAAGCGCACATCCTCCGCCGTCAATGGTTTGCCATCCGAAAACCGGGCGCGCGGATCGAGGTTGAACGTCACTTCGCTACGATCGTCCGGCATTTCCACCGAACGAGCGATAAGGGCATAAAGGGAGAATGGTTCATCAAGGGAGCGGATCATCAGGCTTTGCAGCACGAAACGCACTGTATCCGGCGCCGATCCAATGACGATATAAGGGTTCAGGCTATCGAATGTCTCGGTTTTCGCCAGCACGATCCGACCTTGCCGGGGCGCTTTGGGATTCGCATAAGGAAAATGCCCGAACCTCTCCGGCAGGGCAGGCTGACCGTGCATGGCGATTCCGGTTCTTTCGCTGCCACCTTCAGCGTGAACAGACACGACCGCGGCAAATAGTGCCAAGGCAGCGAACAGGGACCGGAACGGCAGGAAACGGCGCATGGAACTCCCCGCCATTGATTCGGAATTACGAAACTAGCACAGAAGCGAGATTAGCACGGAAGAAGGCACAAGAATGACTGGAAAGCCGGAGCCTGTGTAATTATAGAGTTTACGTCGCCATGTCTTTGCCGTAATCGGTACCGATGAGTTTTCATCGCCTCCCTGTGAGGTTGACCGTCGACGATGGTCAGATCCAGCCCATTGATTGGGCGATAATTGTTTGATTGAAGAGGAATTCGATATGTCCTTGTTGTCGCGTCTTGCGCATTCGCGGACCCCTGGGATCGGAGCAGCCGCTGTTGCCTTATGCTTGGGCGCGGCGTCGATGGCTTATGCACAGCAGCCTGCGACAGGAACGCAGCCGAGGCCGTCTGCCCCCGCAGCCGGACGTCCGGCGACTGCCCCGGCTCCTGCTACCAGTGCTCCGGTGGCACCGGGTGGTCAGATGGAAACCGTCGAACTTGAGCCGGCGACAGGACAATCCTGGACGAAACTTTGCGGCGACAAAACCGAGAAGGGCCAGACGTGCTTCACGACGCGGGAGTTTATGACCAAGGATGGTCGGCGTGGCGTCGCTCTGGCGGTTTACGACACCATTGAACCGAATAAGTCGCAGAAGATGATCCGGGCATTGCTGCCGCTCGGCTTCAAGATTCCACCCGGCATTCGCGCCACCGTCGACAAAGGGTCTTTCATTCCCGGACGGTATGAGGTCTGCATCCAGCTCGGTTGTTATGTCGATTTCGACAATGCCCCCGATCTCATTACCCAGATGAAAAAGGGCAAGCTCATGACCGTTACGTTCCAGGACATTGGCGGGCGTTCGCTGGCCTTCACCATTCCGGTAGAAGGCTTTGCCGCCGCATTCGACGGCGAACCGGTCAAGCTCGAGGAAATCCAGGCGGAACGCAAGAAGCTCGAAGAGGATCTGGTGAAAAAGAGCGAAGAAATGCGCAAGCAGCTTCTCGAAGGTGGTGGCGCAACCCCTGCAACTCCGGCAAAATAACGCAATAAGCCAGTTTATTCAGTTAACGGACGCCCGCCGGAAACGGCGGGCGTCGTTTTTGTGCGCCAGCACGAGCATATTTTTATAGGTGTAGGTTCCCGCCACGAGTTATCTTTTGCCGCTTGGAACCCAGCACACCCCGATCAGAAGATGCTCTTAATCCATCACTGTGGTGAACCGCCCCACACGGGTATGTGAGGACGGCTGGATATGAACAACCTCTCTGATTTGGGAGACGTAAGTTTAGCCGGACGCTCTTAATGGGCAACCATGTGTTTGGCGTGATATTCGCCCTGCGCATCGCGCTCGAACTCCTCGCCGATGGCCGGGTTCCGCAGCGGCTCGCCCGATGTATCGGCAACAAGATTCTGTTCCGAAACATACGCGACGTATTCAGTTTCGGCGTTTTCCGCAAACAGGTGATAGAACGGCTGGTCCTTGGCGGGGCGCAATTCTTCGGGAATAGCAAGCCACCACGATTCAGTGTTGTCAAATACCGGATCGACATCGAAGATCACCCCACGAAACGGGAACAGGCGATGTTTCACAACCTGACCGATCGCAAATTTTGCTGTTCTTTGTTTCATTCCCTGGGTCATATCGATCAACTGTCTCAGGCTGTCGAAGAATACTTCGGCTCTTTGTCGTAATTGAGACAGGCGAGTCTATCATAATCAGGGAATATTTCCAGTCAGCAGGTTAGCTTCGCATTTTGAGCCGCAGCTTTGCGGGTACACGCAAACGATATTAAAAACATCAATAATTATAATACAGCCCGACCGCATTCCGCCCTTTAGTATCAGGTCCCGGCAGCCTATGACGAAACGATCGCGGCCATGGTCTTCTCATGGGGAAGACCATGGCTCTCACCGCGCAAAACAGCACCATAAATAACCAAAGGACTCCAGTTATCAGTGAATGAAACTCCGGGGGCAGGGCAAAAGTATGGATTGATTAATGTCACCCTCTAATTTAGAATAATTCTAAATTAAGAGGATAGAATGACTGCTTCGACCAAAATATCGAGACTCGATCAGGCAGCGTCATTGCAAGAATATCAGACGCCTTCGGAAGAGGGCGAGACCATTTCCCGTCATGACAGCGAACGCCGTAAACCGTTTGGATTACCGCAACTGGCGCGCATCGCCGCTGTTGCCCTTGCCGCATTCGCTGTCTGGTTCGGCATTCTCGAACCGTATCCACGCTGGAATATCATCGGCATAGCCGGACTGGCTTTCGGCGGATGGCCGATCTTCCGAGAAGCAGTGGAAAGCCTCCTGCAACGACGGATGACCATGGAACTATCCATGACCATCGCCATTATGGCCGCCGTCGTTATCGGCGAAGTATTCACAGCGCTCATCATTTCGTTGTTCGTGCTGGTTGCCGAAGAGCTTGAACATCTGACGATGGTACGGGGGCGCACCGCTATCGCCAATCTTCTGGATTTTGCCCCGAGGGAAGCGACTGTGCGGCGCAATGGCGCTATTGCCGTCGTTCCTGTCGACAGTCTGGGACAGGGCGACATTGTTCTTGTCAATCCAGGTGAGAGTATTCCGGTCGATGGAAGCGTCGTCAGCGGCTATTCGTTCGTCGATCAATCCCGCATCACCGGTGAATCCATGCCGGACAGGAAGGAGGTCGGTTCGTTTGTTTATGCCGGATCGATCAATCAGGCAGGTGCGCTGGAAATCAATGTCGAACGGGTCGGTGCTGATACGAGTTACGGGCGGATCGTCCACGCCATCGAAACCGCTGAGCAGAGTCGCGCGCCCGTACAGAAACTTGCCGATAGATTGTCAGGGTATCTCGTTTATTTTTCATTCGTCGCGGCGTTTGTCACGTTCCTCGTGACGTACGATATACGGGCAACGATTTCAGTCATCATCGTCGCTGGAGCTTGCGGCATTGCCGCTGGAACACCGCTGGCGATCCTTGGCGGTATCGGCCAGTCGGCCCAATTGGGGGCAATCATCAAGGGCGGCATCCATCTCGAATCCCTTGGTCGCGTGGATACGGTCGTCGTCGATAAAACCGGAACGCTGACGCTGGGCGAACCGCGCGTTCAGGAACTGCACACTGCCGAAGGAGTACGCGAGGATGTGCTTCTGAGCGCCGCAGCCTGCGCTGAAATTCGTTCCGAGCATCCTCTCGCCAAAGCGGTCATTACCTATATTCGGCAACGGGGGATAGCTATCGAAGAACCGGATCGGTTCGACTATCAGATCGGGTTGGGCATCGTCGCAGAAAAAGGCGACGCCATCATTCTGGCAGGAAATCGCAAGCTCATGGAACGCTTCGGCGTCAAGGTTCCCGAACAGATACGCACCAAGGCATCACCGGAAATATTCATCGCGCGGAACGGAACCTATCTTGGCTCCGTCAGTGTCGCCGATGCTATCCGGGAGGAAGCGAAACCCGCTATTGCCGCCCTGTCGGACATGGACATCCGGACGATCTTGCTGACAGGGGACGTTCCCGCCGTCGCGGAGACAGTTTCCTCGGCTCTCGGCATTACTGAGTACGAAGCCGGAATGCTACCGGAAGACAAGCTGGGCAGGATAGAGGCTCTGGTGGCACAGGGGCGGGCAGTGGCGATGCTCGGCGACGGCGTCAACGACGCTCCCGCCTTGACCCGCGCCACCGTCGGCGTCGCCATGGGGTCCGGAACCGACGTTGCCAAGGCCAGCGCCGACGTGGTGCT
The DNA here is from genome assembly GCA_031547465.1 of Microvirga sp. Classification (GTDB taxonomy): domain Bacteria; phylum Pseudomonadota; class Alphaproteobacteria; order Rhizobiales; family Beijerinckiaceae; genus Hohaiivirga. The sequence continues at coordinate 15,638 of JAVBRX010000159.1, forward strand.
ACTCGGCAACGATCTCTTCAAGTTTACCGAGGCCGTGAAGGTCGCCCATCGCACACGCAGAGTGATCTGGCAGAACTTTGCCGGAACCATCGGCATTGATCTTTTCGGTATGGCGCTGGCGGCATTCGGGTTTCTCGACCCGTTGCTGGCGGCATTCATTCATGTGTCGTCGGAACTGGTGTTCATCCTCAATTCGGCCCGGCTGTTGCCTGCCGCCGAAAGGATCATTCGCCGTCCCGCATTAGACGCGGCGTATCGAGGTGCGGGCGAACACCCTCACGCATAACGAACCGGCGCAGGGGAGAAATAGCGGAAAGCGTCAACAACCCGGCTCCACGGGCAAAATCCGTCAAAAACATCGGCGTCAGCATGATGCGGTTGAGCGCATCGACGGCAAACGTCCGCAATCCGGCATCGCGGGAGCGTCCGCTCTGGTAGCGTCGGAGCACGGTATCGCCGCCAATGTCTTCGCCCCCGCGACGGGCATCGACAACGCAATCGCGCAAAGCGGCAACATCGCGCAGTCCCAAGTTCAATCCTTGCGCGCCAAGCGGTGGAAATACATGCGCCGCTTCTCCGACAAGCGCCAATCTTTCCGTTTGATAGCGGTCGACCGATAGCCCGCCCATCGGCACAAGGCCACGCGGTCCGTCGACATGCATTGCTCCAAGGAGCGAATGCACCTGCTTTTCGACGGCAGCAGCAAGATCGTTGTCGCTCATTGCGTATAGCGAACGTGCCCGTTCCGTCTCCGTAACCCAGACGAGACTGGAACGATTTCCCGGCAGCGGCACCAGCACGACCGGCCCGTCATGGGTATGAAACTCGCAGGATGCATCCCGATGTGGTGCGCGATGGCGCAGGATCGTCGTCAGCGCATTTTGCGGATAAGTCCAGGTTCTGGCCTCGATTCCGGCGGCTTTGCGCAGTGGCGAACGACGACCGTCGGCAGCGATGACAAGGGCAGCATCGAGCGCCGCGCCGTCTGCGAGAGTAAGCATTGCGTGAGCGCCTTTAAGACGCATTCCGTCGGCAAGTGTACGGTAAAGATCGACTCCAGCCGTTTTCCCGGCATGACGCTCCAATACTTCGACGAGAAAAGCGTTTTCCACATTCCAGCCGAAAGCGTCCAGGCCAATTTCTGAAGCGGCAAAGGAGACCGGAGGCGGACGGAATAGGCTGCCGCTGTCGTCAACGATCCGCATCATTTCCATCGGCGCGGCATCCGGCTCGATTTCGCCCCAGACGCCGATAGCCTTGAGGAAGCGGATGGACCCGTTCAGCAGAGCGATCGTCCGGCCATCGCGGCGGATGTCGGATGGGCCGACGAGAGCCGTTCTGAACCCGTCCTGCGCCAAAACGAGGGCGGCGGCAAGACCGACCGCACTACCCCCGACTATCGCAATGTCATATCGTTCGCTCATCCCCTGTTCCAGCTCTGAAAACCGGCGGCATCATTCCGCCGGATTGTGGGCGGCGGTCTGTCTGGCGGCGATTTCTGCGTGGGCGAAATCGCGGGCGGTATCTGCATCCACATGATAGTGGGTTGGGGCAACGGGCAAGCCCCCCTTCACCAGAATGCGACGGACCATCGGACTCGCCCCGGCAACATAGACGGCCCCACCATGCTGGGAAACCCGGTTGACGAACGTCCGCAGGGATTGCACGGCGCTGGAATCAGCCAGCGGCACGGCGGAGAAATCAAGCACGACGGCAGGCGGCAGACGACCGATATTCTCCAGGGCCGTGGCGACGGTCGTCGCTGCACCGAAGAACAGCGGGCCGCTGATACGATAGATCAGCACGTCCTGATCGCCCTGCACCTCGCTTGCGGTCGTATGCGCACGGGGCACATCGGCAATATCGTCCATCAACAACTCACTACCACCTTCCACCGTCACGAGTTGCGCCATCTTGTGCATGAACAGCAGGCTGCCCATCACCACGCCGACGGCGATGCCTTCCGTCAAATCCCGGAATACCGTCAGAAGGAAGGTCGTAAGCAGCACTGCCGTCTCGCCACGCGAACGCTTGAAAGTGCTGATGAACTCCTTGGTATCGATCATGTTGAACGATACGATGGCGAGGATGCCGGAAAGCGCCGCAAGCGGAATACTTGACGCGAGCGGTGCGGCGATGAGGATAAAGCACAGCAGGAAAACGGCGTGCAGCATCCCCGAGATCGGGCCGATGGCCCCGGCACGGACATTCGTCGCCGTACGGGCGATGGTACCGGTCGCACAGATGCCGCCGAACAGGGAAGCGGCGATATTCGCCACTCCTTGCGCCACAAGTTCGCAGTTCGAGCGATGCCGTCGCCCAGTCATGGCATCCGCGACCACAGCGGACAGGAGCGATTCAATGCCGCCGAGGAGGGCAATGGCAATGGCAGCGGGGAAAACCCGCTCTGCCAGATCCAGACTGAAATTCGGCAGCGCCGGGAGCGGCAACGTGCCAGGAACGCCTCCGAAGGCGCTCTTGATGGTACGGACATCCAGGCGGATATCCAACGCGAAGAGATGCGTAACGGCGGCAGCAACGGCTATGGCGATTAGCAGGCTCGGCCAGTTAGGTCGGAAACGTTTCAGGCCGACGATGATCGCAATCGTCAGCATGGAGATCATCATCGCCCACGGATTGATGCTCGGCAGTACCGCAATGATGGCCTGAATCTTGGGTAATAGTGCCGCAGGCTCCTTGCCTTGAAGCGTCAGGCCCAGCAACTCGGTAATCTGGCTGGAAAAGATGATGACACCGATTCCGGCGGTGAATCCGACAGTCACCGGATAAGGGATATATTTGATATACGCCCCGAGTCGCATGAAACCGATCAGCATCAAGAGGATGCCGGCCATGAAAGTTGCCAGCAGGAAGCCATCGTACCCGAACTGGCTTATCGTGGTGGCAATGAGGACGATGAACGCGCCTGCCGGACCGCCGATCTGAAAACGGCTGCCGCCGAGGGCAGAAATCAGGAAACCGCTGACGATAGCGGTGTAAAGCCCTGCTTCCGGCTTGGCCCCGCAGGCAATGGCAATAGCCATCGACAGAGGCAGGGCGACGATGGCGACCGTCAGCCCGGCGATGGCATCCGCCTTAAATTTACTGAAGTCATAACCTTCGCTGAGAATCGTCAGGAGCTTGGGAGCAAAAAGCTCTCGAAATGTCGGCTGTGCCGGGGGCGACAATTTAGCGTCAGACATGATTTCCTTATGCTTCCAGAAGCGGGCAGGACGACTCACAAGTAAAACATCCCGCAATGATTGCCGACCTTTGAGCCATGCCTTATGGGTTCAGTCAACCTCGGAGAAATGCGATGACAAAAGGTATTCTGGTTCATACTTACGGCGGACCTGAGGTTCTCTCATATGAGGATATGAAGGTTCGTGCGCCGGGAGCAGGCGAAGCCACGATCCGCCACACCGCTATCGGCGTCAACTTCATCGACGTTTACCATCGTACCGGGCTTTATCCGTTGCCGCTGCCGTTGACCCCCGGCAACGAGGGAGCCGGCGTCATAACCGCAATTGGCGACGGCGTTACCGGATTCAAGCCCGGCGACAGGGTCGCTTATGCCATGATGCCGGGTTCTTATGCGCAAGAGCGGGTGGCCAGCACGAAATTCCTGGTGCGCCTGCCCGACGATATCAAGGACGAAGTTGCCGCCGGTATGATGCTCAAGGGGCTGACCGCCGAATATCTGTTGTACCGTACATTTCCGGTCAAGGCCGGACAGACGATCCTCATCCACGCTGCCGCCGGCGGTGTCGGCCTGATCGCCGGCCAATGGGCGAAACACCTCGGCTGCACCGTCATCGGCACGGTCGGCACACGCGACAAGGGCAAGCTGGCGTTGGAGAACGGCTACGACCACGTGATTCATTACCGCGATGAGGATTTCGCCGCCCGCGTGCGCGAGATTACTAAGGGAGCCTTGTGCGATGTCGTTTATGACGGTGTCGGCAAGACGACCTTTCCGGCCTCACTCGACTGCCTCAAGCCGCTCGGCATGTTCGTCAGCTTCGGCAACGCTTCCGGGCCTGTCGATGCATTCAATCTCGGCCTTCTGGCACAGAAAGGGTCGCTCTATGCCACGCGCCCAACCCTGGGGACTTATGCGGCGAACCGGAAGACGCTCGATGAAATGGCCGCCAACCTGTTCGATGCGCTGCGGCGCGGCATCGTAAAGGCGCAAATTCACGCCAAATACAAGCTGTCGGAAGCCGAGGCAGCACATCGAGCGCTCGAATCACGAGCAACGACCGGGGCTATCGTTCTGGAGCCGTAAATGACTGCCGTCGCGCCGCAAGATGGACTACCGCCGCCTTTTCCGTCCACCGGAGAGGGCGCGGCGTGTGCGTCCCTCGTCGCCCTGCGCGGCATCAGTAAACGCTATGGCGACCTGCTCGCCAACGATGGTGTGGACCTTACAATCAAGGCTGGAGAAATCCATGCGCTGCTCGGCGAGAACGGCGCGGGAAAATCGACACTAGTCAAGATTCTCTATGGCGTCATCGAACCAAGCGCCGGAGAAATTCTCTGGTGCGGACAACCGGTCGCAATCACGTCGCCGGTCGTTGCCCGCGAACTCGGCATCGGCATGGTGTTCCAGCATTTCTCGCTGTTCGATGAACTGACGGTGGCGGAAAACATCGCCGTTGCCTTATCCAGTGAGTGGACCTTACCCAAGGTGCGGGAACGGCTCGGGGCTATCGCCGAATCCTATGGCCTCGCGCTGGAGCCGGACAGGGCGGTCTGGACCCTGTCGGCGGGCGAGCGGCAGCGGATCGAGATCGTGCGTTGTCTGTTGCAGGAACCGAAACTCCTCATCCTCGATGAGCCGACCTCGGTACTGACGCCACAGGAGGCTGAACGGCTGTTCGAGACTTTGGACCGCCTCGCGGCGGAAGGCTGCGCCATCCTGTATATCTCGCACCGGCTGGAAGAGGTTCGCCGCCTGTGTCAGGTAGCAACCGTCATGCGCAGCGGGCAGGTGGTGATGACCACCGACCCGCGCCAGCGCACGGCGCGGGAGATTGCGGCGATGATGGTCGGTAGTGAAATCGGCGACGTTCGCCCCGGCGGCTCTACGCCTAAGCAGGTAGATATGCTGATCGTCTCCGGCCTCGATCTTCCGGCTGAGACGACGCATATGAAATCCCTCAACGGCATCGCCTTGTCGGTGCGCGCCGGGGAAGTGGTCGGGATCGCCGGGATTGCCGGGAATGGGCAGAGTGAACTGTTCGATGTCCTGTCGGGTGAACGCCTGGCACCCGGCAACACGATTTTCATCGGCAAGGTCCCGGTTGGCAACAAGGGCATCGACGCCAGACGCAAGCTCCACGCCGCCTTCGTTCCCGAGGAGCGCCTCGGACATGCCGCCGCGCCGACGCACAGGCTGAGCGAAAACACGCTCGTTTCGCATCAAGCCGACGACAGCATGGTGAAAACCGGCTTCGTGATCTTCAATTTCGCCAGAAAGCTCGCCCGCTCCGTGATCGACGCTTTCGATGTGCGGGCATCCGAACACGACCCGCAGGCGCGCAACCTCTCCGGCGGCAACCTGCAAAAGTACGTGATCGGTCGTGAAATCATCAAGAAACCGAAGTTACTGGTGGTGAACCAGCCGACCTGGGGTGTGGATGCCGGGGCGGCACAACTGATCCGGCAATCGCTGATCGACCTTGCCAGCGAGGGCAGCGCCGTTTTGGTCATCAGCCAGGATCTCGATGAACTGTTCGATATTG
>JAVBRX010000123.1:0-5410 GCA_031547465.1 Microvirga sp.
CAATATCAGCGGCCAGGGTGCGCCCATGGCATAATTCGAGCGGAACGTTCTCGGCGACGACAGGGCTGGCAATACTGGCGAGAACACGGGACAGGGCTTCATCGACCGGTAACAGATTCATGGTGCACGATACTCCCCTGAACGTCCGCCGCTTTTCATCCGCAGGTGGATTCCCTCGATCCTCATGCCTTTGTCGGCAGCTTTCACCATATCGTAGATCGTTAGGCAGGCGACGGATACTGCCGTCAGCGCCTCCATCTCGACGCCGGTCTGCCCCGGCACCTTCACCTCAGCAGAGATACGGATACCGGGCAATGTATTGTCCGGCTCGCAATCGACCCTGACCTTGGCAATCGCCAGCGGGTGGCAGAGCGGGATGAGATCGTGCGTTTTCTTTGCCGCCATGATTCCAGCGATCCGAGCTGTGCCGAGCACGTCGCCTTTCTTGGCGTTGCCGGAGCGGATCAGGGCCAGGGTCTCGGGGAGCATCACGACATGTCCCTCGGCAATGGCCGTGCGTTCCGTCACCGGCTTGTCGGAGACGTCTACCATGTTGGCCTGGCCGGTTTCGTCGATATGAGTGAGTTTTACCATCGTTTTCAAGCTCCTACGCCGAGCAACGCCTTTGTCGCGGCGGCGACGTCAGCCTGTCGCATCAGGCTTTCGCCGACAAGGAATGTGCCGATTCCAGATTGTCCGAGCCGTTGTATATCCGAAAAACTGAAAATGCCGCTCTCGGAAACGACGATCCTGTCGCGCGGAATGACGCGGGCGAGGCGTTCCGACATATCGAGCGAAACGTTGAACGTGCGCAGGTCGCGATTGTTGATACCGATCAGATCCGCCTTCAGCCGCAACGCCCGCTCGACTTCGGCCTCATCGTGGGTTTCCACCAGCACATCCATACCAAAGTCAATGGCGGTAGCATTGAGATCGGCGGCAAGGGCATCGTCGACGCTCGCCATGATGACGAGAATACAATCGGCCCCCCAGGCGCGGGCTTCCACCACCTGATATGGATCGAGCAGGAAATCCTTGCGTAACGCGGGCAGGGCGCAGGCATTCCGTGCTTCGGCCAGATAATCGGCATGGCCCTGGAACGACGGAGCATCCGTCAGCACGGAAAGACAGGCCGCGCCACCTGCTTCATACGCCCTGGCGAGGGATGGCGGATCGAAATCCGGACGGATCAGCCCCTTGGACGGGCTTGCCTTCTTGATTTCAGCGATCAGCGCCGGTTGTGCGGCGGCAAGGCGGCGGCGGATCGCGGCGGTAAAGCCGCGTGGCTCCGGCATGGCGCGAGCGCGCCGTTCCAGTTCTCCGAGCGGAACGGCGGCTCTCGCCGCAGTGATTTCTTCGCGTTTATAAGCTTCGATCCGCCGCAGCACGTCGCTCATCGTCACTTACTCCCGGTTGGAGACGAGGACGAACCGCTTCAGCGCTTCTTTCGCCTTGCCACTGTCGATGGCCTCCTGCGCGATGGCGGCGGCCTCCCTCAGGTTACTGGCCTTGTCGGCGACAACAAGGGCAGCGGCGGCATTGAATATGCCGATGTCGCGATAGGGCGTCTTCTCGCCGTCAAGCACCGCCTGGAGATGCCGGGCGTTGTAATCCGGGTCTCCGCCCTTGAGATCGTCGAATTGGGCGAGCGGCAATCCTGCATCCTCGGGGTGAATGGTAAAGCGTTCGATCTTGCCGTTCTTCAGCGCCGCGACATGGGTAATGCCGGTAGTCGTCACCTCATCGAGGCCATCGGAACCATGCACGGTCCAGACCTGTTGCGAGCCTAGCTCACCCAGAACCCGTGTCAGAGGTTCGAGCCAGATTTCCGACGGCACGCCGATGAGATGGGTTTTGACCCCAGCCGGATTTGACAACGGTCCCAGAAGATTGAACAGGGTGCGTGTGCCGAGTTCGACACGGGTCGCCGCGACGTGGCGCATCGAGGCATGGTGCGTCTGCGCGAACATGAAACATAAACCGGCCTCGTTGAGGCAGTGCGTCAACCCTTCCGGCGTCAGGCCGAGTTGCACGCCGAGCGCTGCCAGCACATCGGCTGAGCCGGATTTTGAAGAGGCGGCCCGGTTGCCGTGTTTCGCTACTGGCACGCCGCAGGCGGAAACGATGATCGCCGCCAGGGTCGAAACGTTGTAGCTGCCCGACTGGTCGCCGCCGGTACCAACGATATCCATGGCGTTGGCCGGGGCTTTGACCGTGAGCATTTTACCGCGCATCGCCGAGACCGCACCGACGATCTCGTCCATGGCCTCGCCGCGCACCCTAAGCGCCATCAAGAATGCCCCCGATTGTGCCGCCGTCACATCGCCGGACAGGAGCATATCGAATGCATGACGCGCTTCCTCGCGGGTGAGGGCCGCGCCGGTGGCGACCTTGGCGATGTACGGCTTGAAGGGGTCCATGATTGTTTTCGTTTCCTCTTAACGGCTTCCTGGCGTTTTTAGAGCATTTTCCGCCTAAATGGGAACCGGTTAAGCGATAGAAAATGCGATAATGAAAGAGTTGGAGCAGTTTTGATCCAGTTTTCTCGAAAAACGTTCTAACGTGTCGGGCGATTGCGGTGTTGCTTGTTCCAGCCATCGGCCAGACGGAAGAAGTTGTTCATCAACTGCGCGCCATGTTCGGTGGCAATGCTTTCAGGATGAAACTGCACCGAATGGATCGGGCGCACCCGGTGCGCCAGCGCCATGATGAGACCGTCTTCCGATTCCGCCGTCACCTCCAGATCGGTGGGGCAGGTGGCCCGATCGACGATCAAGGAATGGTACCGTGCTACCCGAAACGAGTTTTCTATCCCGGCGAAGATCCCGGTTCCCCGATGCAGAACGAGAGTCGTTTTGCCGTGCATAGGTACCGGTGCGCGCACCACGTTGCCGCCGAACGCCTGGCCGATGCTTTGCAACCCGAGGCAGACGCCGAAAACCGGAATATCGATGGATTTCTGTCGCACGACATCGAGGCAGATGCCTGCCTGATTGGGGGCGCAAGGGCCGGGTGACAGGATTATGGCATCGAACGCCTCGGGAGAGATATCGTTCAGGCCGATGGCATCGTTGCGCTCGACACGGATGTTGTCGGCGAACGGCGCGATGAGATGCACCAGGTTCCAGGTGAACGAATCATAATTGTCGATCACCAGCACATGTCCGAGCCGGGCAGGGGCGGGAAAACCGGCGGAAGAGCCTGAGAGCGGCAGGGCATTTTGCGAAGCGTTCATCTCTGCCCTCACTGGCCGCGTTTCGGTTGCGAGGCAAACAGAACCGCGTCTTTGGCCGCGTGGAACAGTGCCTTGGCCTTGTTGACGCATTCCTGCTGTTCGGAAGCGGGGTTGGAATCATGGACGATTCCCGCACCCGCCTGCACGGCCATGCGTCCGTCCTTCACCACCGCCGTGCGCAGCACGATACAGGTATCCATTTCGCCGGAGGCTCCGAAATAACCGATACAACCGGCATAGGGTCCGCGTTTGTGCTTTTCCAGTTCGTCGATAATTTCCATCGCCCGCACCTTGGGAGCGCCAGATACGGTTCCCGCAGGGAACCCGGCAACCAGCGCGTCGATGCAATCATGGTGCGGATCGAGCGTTCCTTCGACATTGGAAACGATGTGCATTACATGGCTGTAACGCTCAATGAAAAAGCTGTCAGTCACTTCGACGGAGCCGTAGCGGGAAACACGCCCGGCATCGTTGCGCCCGAGATCGAGCAGCATCAGGTGCTCGGCCCGCTCCTTCGGGTCAGTGAGCAATTCGTCGGCGAGACGTTTATCCTCCGCAGACGTCACGCCGCGTGGGCGCGTTCCGGCGATGGGGCGGATCGTCACCTTGCCGTCACGCACCCGCACCAGAATTTCCGGACTGGAACAGACGATCTGGAATTCCTCGAAATCGAGGTAACATAGAAACGGCGCCGGGTTTGAGCGGCGCAACGAGCGGTATAACGCAAAGGCGGGAAGAGGAAACTCCATCTCGAACCGTTGCGACAGAACCACCTGGAACACGTCTCCGGCGCGGATGTATTCCTTAGCCCGCTCTACCATCGCCTCGTATTCCTGCGGCGTGGTGTTCGACACCGGCGGCTCCAGGGTCGGAACATCGTTGACGTGCGTATCGGCAAGCGCAAGCGGGCTTTCCAGTACCTCAGCCACCCGATCAATCCGGGCCTGCGCGGCTTCGTGCGCCTGCCGGGCGGTGATGCCGGAACGGGGGCGGATCGAGACGACGATGGAGATTTCATCGCGCACCGAATCAAATACCACGATGGTGGTTGGTCGGATCAGGATGCCGTCCGGAACGCCAAGCCTGTCGGGGTTCGGTTCCGGCAAGCACTCCATCTGCCGGACCATGTCGTAGCCGAGATAGCCGAACAGCCCGGATGCCATGGGGGGCAGCCCCTCAGGAAGCTCGAACCGGCTTTCGGAAACGATTGTCCTCAGGCTGTCGAGAGGGGGGCGATCATCGGTTTTGAACGCGCTTGGGTCAGCGGGGGTACGGTTGATTTCGGCATGGGGGCCATGGCAACGCCAGATCAGGTCCGGATCGAGACCGATCATTGAGTAGCGCCCGCGTATCGCGCCGCCTTTGACTGATTCAAGCAGAAAGGCCGGACCTCGCCAGTGGGCGCGGATTTTCAGGAATGCCGCAACCGGCGTGAGAAGGTCGCCGACAAGGACAGAACGCAGAACGCTCGCCTTGCCGGCATCGTATGTCCGTTCAAGATCGCCGGAAACCACATGATCCATAAGCCGCTCAGTTCTCCCTGTCCCTGCGGATCGCCTGATTGTACAAGACCTGATTGATCTCGATTTTGGTATTGTTGCGCAGTCGGACAAGGTATTGCCTGGACAGATTCATCTTCTGGCTCTTATCCAGTTCCGCCTTGATCGTCGCCGCTTCGGGGGATTGAGGATTAAACGGCGCGATCTTTGCCGAAACGACCTTGAACAGGATTTGTCCGTCGCCGTTCGCGGTGTGACTGAACTGCCCGACTTGAGTGGCGAAGATGCGGTTTACCGCTTCCATACTCAATCCGTCTTTGGACTGAGCGAACTGCAAATCGGCGACATTGCGCGGCGCGCCGTCGAAGGCGGACTTCAGCGTCTCCACTGCTTCGCCTTTAGCAAGCCTGTCGACCAGCCCCTGGGCTTTTTTCTCCAGACGTTCTGCCTGTTCCCCTGCTTTCCAGACAGTGGCGAGTTGGTCCCGAACCTCACTGAGCGTCTTTTCCCGTTCCGGTTCTATATTCGTGATCTCGAACCAGATATGCCCGCCGGTTTTGGTCGGGAAATTATCGACGCTGGCATTGCTGAACACTGCCTGCAACAGGGGAGAAGCATCCAGTCCGAATGGCGCCATCTGATTGGTGCCGGTCTTGTCGACGCCGTTAGCGTCGAC
>JAVBRX010000087.1:0-34209 GCA_031547465.1 Microvirga sp.
ACCGCAGATCGCCATCATCGCTGGCCCGTGCGCCGGCGGTGCGGCCTATTCCCCGGCGCTGATGGACTTTGTCGTCATGACGCGCAAGAACGCGCACATGTTCATTACCGGGCCGGAAATCATCAAGGCGGTCACCGGCAAGGAATGCACGATGGATTCCATCGGCAGCGCCGACATGCACGCTTCTGTTTCCGGTAACGTGCATTTCGTTGCCGAGGACGATGCCGATGCGGTGCGGATCGTGCGCAGGCTGCTGTCGTTCCTGCCGGTCAACAACACTGAGGATCCGCCCTATGTCGAGACCGATATCGTTCTCGATCCAGATGATGCCATCGACGCCCTGATTCCGGACGATCCGTCGATGCCGCTCGATGTCCTCAAAGTCATCGCACGTCTTGTCGACGATGGCGATTTCATGGAAGTCCATGCCGCTTTCGCGCGCAATATTGTCGTCGGCTTCGGGAGGATCGGTGGCGTCGTGGTCGGCATCATCGCCAACCAGCCGATGGTCAAGGCGGGTGTACTCGATATCGACTCTTCCGACAAGGGCGCGCGTTTCATCCGCTTCTGCAACGCTTTCAACATTTCTATCGTCACCCTCGTCGACGTTCCCGGCTTCATGCCCGGCATCGATCAGGAGCGCGGCGGCATCATCAGGCACGGTGCGAAATTGCTGTTTGCGTACGGTTCCGCCACGGTGCCGAAGATCACCATCGTTATGCGCAAAGCCTATGGCGGCGCGTATCTGGCGATGTGCGGCCAGGCGATGGGCGCGGATGTGGTTTATGCCTGGCCCAATGCCGAGATTGCCGTCATGGGTGCGGATGGGGCGGTGAATCTGCTCTATCGTTCCGAACTCGATAAAGCGCCGGATCGCAAGGCCAAGGCGGCTGAACTGGCAGCGGCCTACCGCGCCGAGTTTGCTTCGCCCTATTATTCGGCTGGCCTCGGCTACATTGCCGACGTGATTTTTCCCAGCGAGACGCGCAGCACCATCGCGCTTATGCTCCGCAAGCTGAGCAACAAGCGCGAGTTGCGGCCTGCTAAGAAACACGGGAATATTCCGTTATGAGCAAGACGCCCGAAAATATGCAGGACAAGGCTGTTTCGCCGGTTTCCGGTGCAAAGGACGGCATTCCACCCGAGCATCTTGCGATTATCGCCGCGGCGGCGCAAAGCTGCGGCGTGCCGAGCGCGCATCTTGCCGTCATCGCTGCTGCCGTCCAGGCAGTGGGCGGGGCGACAAGGACCTTGCGCATGAGTAATTTTGGACGGCGCACTGCCTGGGCTATAGGCGGGCGCCAGGTGCATCAAACGTCTCACACTCCCTCCACCCGTCGCCGTTGAAACGAACGCCATACGAGGTTACCGAAATGGTGCGAAACTTACGTATCACTATTGATGGACAAGCATACGACGTCACTGTCGAGGATTTGCAGGGCGGCCAGTATGCGCAGCCCACAATGGTGCGTCCGGTGCAGTATGCAGCGCCTGCCGCCCCTGTTGCTGTCGCTCCCCCTCCTCCTCCTCCGCCAGCTCCGGTCGCTGCTCCTGCGCCCGCCCCGGCTGCCAAGCCTGCGGCCAGCTCTGCCCCGATCGAATCCCATCCCGGCGACGTCACCAGCCCGATGACCGGTATTCTGGTCGATTACACGGTCAAGGTCGGCGATTCCGTGACTGCCGGACAGCAGGTCGCCACCCTTGAGGCGATGAAGATGAAGACCGCTATTTCGGCGCATCAGGCAGGCACCGTCCTCAAGCTGCATGCGGAGCCGGGCAGCCCGGTCGATTCCGGGGCGGTTATCGTCAGCATAAAGTAAGCTTCCGGTTTCAGGTAGCCAAGGTTCAAAAGCCCGGCGATTGCCGCCGGGCTTTACTGGTTTATCTCGCCGGTTCGTTCCTGAAAACCGGTCGGCGATCGGTTGGCCACGTCATGCGGTAGGAGAGGGTGATATCCTTGCGCTCTCCCGGCTGGTAGATATAGGTCCATTCCAGCAGCCCCATCTGCCCGTCCGGGTTCCGCACCGTCGGCGGTGTGTTATCCGGCAGCAGTGCCACCTGAAAGTCCGGGGTTGCCGAATGTGGAATGCGATCAGTGACGGTGATTCTCGCCGGGAACGGATGCCGGTTGATAACGCTGATACGGTAGGTGCGATTGGTTTTGCGCATCGTGCTGAGAAAACCCGGCTCATCTTGTGTCTGATGCAGTGTCGTGCGCGTGACCGTGACGCCGGGGTCTAGGCCGAAGCCGAGCCGCAGGCGTTCGCCACCGGGCGTGAACGGGATGCGTCCCCTCCCGACATAGGTATCGTTGCGATAAAGGAAAACCGGACCGGACAGGAGCGGGGTGCCGCTGTCATGGTCAAATGCGGCAACGACATAAGCGCGCAAATCCAGCAATGGGGCCGCCTTGACCGTCAAATCCGGTTTGACCCTGATATTGCCGAGGCGGACGTCCTTCTCTTTGCTGCTACTGGGCACATCGTTTCGCCCCGGCACCGCAAATGCTGCCTGAATGCCCGCTGGCTCATCTGTGGGTGGTTCTGCCATTGTTGCAGGTGGTGGCTCGATGGGTTCGGCAGGTTTTGCCGCGTCGCCCGGAATAGCCTCTGGCCTGTCCTTCAGCGGGTCAATGCCGGTGAGCATCGCCGATTGCACCGGCAAATCCGGCGCTTTGGTCGCGCCGACCACCCGCGCTGTTGAAAGCGTGAGGGCGGCATTGTTCCAATCTTCGCCTGTTTCCTGAAATATCTTGGCTCGGAGAGCCAGATCCAGGGACGGCTCGGCTCCCGGATCGTGGGAAATATCGAGGCGGGCTTCATAATAGGGTGTCCAGCGTGCCGGAACGCGGTAGGTGATGGTGAGATTGCCGCTCCAGGGTTGATCCGTTTCCAGAACGATGACGGCATCCTGCAACGGTCGTTCCGGGTTGCGCTCAGGAGCGCCCGCTACCGTCAGAGCCGACAATCTGGTTTCCGTCTCGGATAGCCGGTTACGTGCTTCGATCAAACCGGCATTGGTTGCTTCGACTTCTTTGGTGATGATATCCCACACCTGCACCCAGCGCCCGACCTCAAGCGGCTTGGATTCATCACCGAGCTTTTCCGGGCTGGACTGGCTGAATCTGAGGATGCTGGCCTTGCGTGCTTCGAGCGATTCAATGCGGCTTTTGAGAGTATCTCGCTCCTGCTGCAATTCCTGTCTCGATATGCCAGGGGGAGAAACCGGCGCGGGCGTTTCGGCGAACGCCGGGCGCAGATCAATGCCGTTGATCGTAAAAGGTACCGTTCCGCTGGCCGATATACGTATGGATTCCGGATCGACGGCGGATGGCAAGTTGCGCAATATGCCCTGTGTCACTCCGGTAACAAGATTAATTCTGGCGAGGCGCGTCACCATTGCCGCATCGGGGGTGACCGTTACCCTGTCGATGGCCGACTTGATCTCGACCTCCGCCGCATGTGTGGGAACGATCATCGGCATGATGAAAATAAGGCCCAGCAAGGCAACAGAAACGCGCATCGGGCGTTCTCCCGGTCGAGGAGGATTCTTGGGAGGAATCTTGGGCGCAAACCGGACTTGGCAATGTGTCCGTACTGGCAGACTGCTCTTACTTGTCCCAGACTGGCATGGAATCAGATGGGCCGTACGTTAGCTGCTTAGGGGGCGTCTGTCCGTCCAATTCAACACGCCACAGGCTTTGTCGTTCAGGGTGCTTCGGTTCCCTCACAGTTGCAACGACAGTCTTGCCATCAGGCGAAAGCGCCATCTCGCCAGCAAGCTCCAGTTCGGAAGATGGCAATTGCCGTTGCGTATTCTGGATGATGTCGATTTCCCAAAATTTCCAGGAAACCGAGTAATCCGTAATTTGTCGGGCAAGCACCAGCAGGCGTCCGTTATCCAGCCAGGCCGGGCTGCCGGACATCAGCAACGATGTGGCTATCTGCCCTTGGATCGTCCAGATTTCGTTGCCGACCTCCGCGACCTGTAACATGGTTCCGTTGTCGACAACGATGACGGCCAGTTTGCCGTTGGGTGATAGGGCGAAGGCATTGATTGTCGAACGGACTTGAAGTCCCTTGACGGGAACCAGGGTGAGGGTTCCATTCGGCCAGAACCAGCGTCCGATCCGGAGCTGTGCCGGTTCCTGCAAGGATTGCGTGTCGAATGCGTACAGCCATTGGCCGTCAGCGCTCACGATGAAAGGTTCGAACCCCTCTGACCCGATAATCCGCTTCAGAACCTTGCCACGTTTATCGGCGGCGATGATGAAACGCTTTCCGCCGGAAGGAGCTTCCGTTTGTTGGCGTGAATTCAGCTCCTGCCCGATCAACCAATCCCCGTCCGGAACCGGAACGGGATGGTTGATGAGCAGTTCCGGACAGAATGCTTCGCCCTTGCCGTCCGGAGAGATGCCACAAATGCCTTTCTCTGTGCGATACATGACGGCAGGAAAGCCGGAGCGGTTCTGCATGTATTGCGGAAACAACCAGAATGTCAGCGCCGACCAGACAACGGCGAAGGCGAGGCCGACGGCGCTCAGGAACGAGCCGGATTGCAACCGTTCCTTCCAGGGTGTGGGGCTGGATTTTTTCGGTTTCGCGGTTTGCAGGGTCACAGCATCGCCCGCATGCGCTCGGCCATTTCGGTGGCGGCGGTGTAATCGGTCTTACCGACGCCCATGATCGGAATGGCATCGACGTTCAGTAACGCCTTCGGCAACCACAATTCAGGGAATTGCTCGGCTTTGGCGAATGCCAGCAGGTCATCCCGCCCGGCTTCGGCGCAGGTGGTGATGAGGATGATCTGTTCGCCCTTGCGGGCATCGGGCAGGGCCACTGCGGCATGATTGTTTTCGGGCCACAATCCTTGCGCCAAGGCTTCCACCGCTGCCAGCGACACCATTTCGCCGCCGATCTTTGCGAACCGTTTCGCCCGCCCCTTGATGGTAACGAAGCCCTGTTCGTCGATGGTGACGATATCGCCGGTATCGTGCCAGCCGTCTTCCAGCGGCAGAAGCTTGTAAGGATCGGTTGGGTCGATGTAACCCTTCATTATGTTGGGGCCGCGCACGAATAGCCTCCCACCTTCGTGAATGCCCTCGACATGCTCCGTTCGCCACTCCAGATCGGGCGTAAAAGTGCCGACGGTGCCATGTAATTGCTTGTGGGGAAGGTTGACGGCAATCACCGGCGAACATTCCGTTGCGCCGTACCCTTCGAGAATGGTCGTGTGATACTGGTCCCAGGACTTACGGGTTTCGGCCCGTACACGCTCCGCCCCGGCGATCACGAACCGCACGCTGCTCATGTCCACTCCGCCGGCGGCGCGGGCATAGCCTTGCAGGAATGTATCGGTGGAGAAAACGAGCGTGGCGTGTGTGTCGCTGATCAGTTTTGGAATCTGCTTGTAGTGCAGGGGACTTGGGTAAAGCACGACTTTCATGCCGCCGGTCAGCCCGAACAGCAATCCGCCCATCAGTCCGAAGGCGTGGAAAATCGGTAGGGTATTGAAGGTGATGTCGGTCGGGGTGAGAAGGTCGCCCACGGAGCGTCGCACCTGGATGACATTCACCAGAAGGTTGAAATTGGACAACACCACGCCCTTCGGCATTCCTTCGGAACCGGATGTGAACAAGACGACGGCCTCGTCATCCGGTTTGCTCCGGAATCTGGCATGCACCCGACGAGCGAACAG
The DNA here is from genome assembly GCA_031547465.1 of Microvirga sp. Classification (GTDB taxonomy): domain Bacteria; phylum Pseudomonadota; class Alphaproteobacteria; order Rhizobiales; family Beijerinckiaceae; genus Hohaiivirga. The sequence goes on from JAVBRX010000087.1 coordinate 5,698, forward strand.
TTTATCCAAGACACCGCGGATCTTATCGAATACCGTGATCTGCGGGCGCAGGTCCTCCATCCAGATGATGCGCCGCCCCTCGCCGAGGGCGGCGATCACATCGTCGAGCCTGCCGTTTTCGACGAACCGGCGCGAGGTGATAATGGTGTCTACATCCGCCGTCTCGCAACTCGAAACGAGGTTGCGCGCTCCGGCTGTGAAGTTCAGCATCGCCGGAACCTTGCCGAATGCATTCAGGCCGAGGAAAACGACTGCCGAGCCGACCGCAGTCGGCAGAAAAACGCCGACACGTTTACGTGGCCCCAGGATTGCGTTGAGTTTACGCCCGATGACCAGGCTTGCCAGCAGCAGCCCGTTATAGGTCATCGGCCGGCGCTCATGATCCTCAATGATCTGTTTGCCGCGGCCATATTCCTTCGCTGCGTTCAAAACAGCATCGAACAATGTCGTCTGAGCCTGAGAATTCTCGAATGTCTTCACGCTCCCCCTCCTTGTGAGCGTTACTCGGAAATGTGCCGCTCAACTGCGGATCATACCTTCGCGGATCGGGGCCTGATATGAGAGGCCCATATCCCATGGGAAATATATCCAGGTATCCTGACTGACCTCCGTGATGAAAGTATCCACCATCGGTAGTCCTGCGGGTTTGGCATAAATGGTCGCGAAATGTGCTTTCGGCAGCATTGCCCGGACAATCTTGGCCGTTTTTCCGGTATCCGTCAGATCATCGACGATCAGGACTCCTTTGCCCGTTCCGTCGCCAATTGCCTTGATTTCCGGTGAAATGTCTTTGAGGACGCGCAAATCGCCCTGTTTGTCGTATGTATGATAGCTTGCGACGCAGATGGTTTCGATCACACGGACCTCAAGTTCGCGTGCGATCACTGCCGCCGGAACCATGCCGCCGCGCGTGATGCAGACGATTGCTTCAAACGGGCCGTGTTCTGCCAGGCGCCACGCCAGCGCCCTGGCATCGCGGTGGAACTGTTCCCAGGAAATCGGAAATGCTTTGGGTGCCGAGGACATCGAGACTCCAATCCTTTTGAAATTGCCGGTTACCGTTCAAGGCAAGCCGTCGCCGGTCAGGGCTAGCGCCATCGTCCGCACCTGCTCTGTGGCTTCCGTTAGCGCCTGCGCATCCTTGCCCCTGATAACGATCTGGTTGCGGAAACCGTTCTCGGTCAGTTTCGGATAAGAGCCGATAGACAGGCTGGGAAATGTGCTGGCAATGGCGGTCAGTGCCTCAGTATAAATTCCTTCCGGTAATGTGCCCACATCAATGGTCTCGGAGACGACCCTGGTTCCGGTTTGAAGCTGTGGTGCAACGTGATCGAGCATTGCCTGCATGATCGCTGGAACGCCCGCCATGACAATGACATTGCCGATCCTGAAACCGGGGGCCGCCGTCAGCGGATTGTCGATCAGGTCTGCCCCGGCGGGGATCATCGCCATGCGCAGGCGGGCCTCGTTCAGATCCTTTTCCGCATAGCGGCGGCGCAGCATCGCTACGGCGCGCGGGTTGCGCTCGAAAGCGACCCCGAATGCCCTGGCAATGCTTTGCGCGGTAATGTCGTCATGGGTCGGGCCGATGCCGCCGGTGGTGAACACGTAATCATATCGTGCCCGCAAGGCGTTGACGGCATCGATGATGTCCACCTCGTTGTCCGGCACGATGCGCGCCTGAAGCAGGTCTATTCCAAGCTTGGAGAGGTAATCGGCGATGTAGCCGATATTCTGGTCCTTCGTCCGTCCGGACAGGATTTCATCACCGATCACGAGGACGGCGGCTGTTACACCCCGGTCGATGCCGCTCATCGCGCCATCCTTTCACTTCGCGCATCCGGTTGCTCGCCGGATGTTGCCCCACGCAGCGCCTTTATAACCTGGCATCGTCCGGCTCAAGTCCGATGATGGTCGAGAGCGAGGCTTTTTCTATTTCATGGTTTCCGCTACAGCGAAACTCCGTCGCCCGGATTTTTGCGAAGGTTGTCATGCGGTTCGAAATGCCTCTGATCGAGGGTCGCCTTATCCAGCGCTACAAACGCTTTCTGGCCGATATCGCCTTGCCAGACGGCTCTATCGTCACCGCGCATTGTGCCAATCCCGGCGCGATGCTCGGATTGAAGGAGCCAGGCAGCCGCGTCTTGCTGTCGCGCTCCGGCAATCCTGCCCGAAAGCTGGCATTCGATTGGGAATTCGTCGAGGCCGCGCCGGGCGGCGTTTTACAATGGATCGGCATCAACACGATGCGTCCTAACAAACTGGTGGCCGAAGCGTTGCGGGAAAAGCGCATTCCAGCCCTTACCGGATATGGGACGATCCGAGCGGAAGTGAAATATGGTGCGGCCAGCAGGGTCGATTTTCTTCTGACCGAACCGGGCGAGCCGCCCTGTTATCTCGAAATCAAGAATTGTCACCTGATGCGCGAGGCCGGACTGGCGGAGTTCCCTGATTGCGTTGCTGCCCGCAGTGCCCGGCACATGCAAGAACTGGCGGCGATGAAACGGACCGGTGCGCGCGCCGTCATCCTCTATGTGGTGCAGATGCGGGCCGAGCGCTTCGATATCGCTCGCGATATCGACCCCGCCTGCGACCGGGCGTTTCGGGACGGACTCGCTGCGGGCGTGGAGGCGTTCGCTTTCACCTGTCGCATCTCGGGGAGTGAAATCGTGCTGGACAGAGAAATTCCGGTCATTACGCCGGCGGCTGCTTCTCGTAAATGAGATTGAGGCGCGTCTGCCTGATACGGCGATAACCGTTCTGTTCGAGCAGGGCGGGGATGTCGGTCTGCCATTGCTGGGCGCCATTGCCGAGGATCAGCAGGGCGGGGTGTGTTTTTGGCGATGCATCGCGAAAGAACGGCGACAGTATCAGGTCTTCCGCGCCTTCGACATCGAGTTTCATGGCATCGATTCGGGACAGGTTTTCCTGTCGCAGAAGGTCGAGCAGCGTCACGGCGGGCACGCGCATCGACTGTCCCTGATTGGAGCAGACGATTTTGACGCTCGATTCACCGCGGTTTTTCGCATCGACGAACAGCGTCAGTTCGCCGGTCTTGTCGGCTACGGCGCAGCAGACGGCCTTGATGCAGCCGAAAGGATTCTGTCTGATGTTGTAGATCAGGCGGTCGAAAATCTCCGGCAGAGGCTCAACGGCGAGTATCCGCGCCTGTCCGCAAGCCTTGGCGGCGAGGAACAGGGAATATGCACCGACATTTGCGCCGACATCTACGAAAACGAATTCCTTCCCGGGATCGCTGGCAAGGGCGCGTCGCTCCAGATCCTCCAGTTCGCCGGCATCGAAATATTGCGGCGTGAACAGAATGCGTTTCTCGCAGATATTGTCATAGGGATGGATGCGCATTTTCGCGCCGAGACGCTCCACGTCCAGCGGTGTGTTATGCTGAAACGATAGTATCAGCCGTCTCAGAATATAGGCGACCCGGCGTCCGAACCAGGTGTCCGGCATAGCGCGTGTCGCGTCGATCAGACGCTGCGTCGTTCTTGACGGAACGAATGTTCCGTAAGCGGGGAAATCTGTCATGCGCCATTCTGTTTGTTAGCCGCTCCCTGCCGAGCGGCAGACCGACAATGCGGTTAATGCGGTCCGTATCTTCTCATAGGACGAGGCGCGGCTGGACCGCAAGTGCGGCACAATGCATGGGGGTAAAAATATCGTCTGGCAGATAAATCAGTGGGTTTGCTATGCCTATTTCCCGCTGAGGCGGGAGCAAAGAAGGCACATCCGTTGCCCCGGTTTTGGGATAATTGCTTGCCAGCAGGTGGCAAACTTGCGTATCAGGGAGCAGCGTTCGCTCGCCTTTCAAAAAGGTTTTCCAAACCTCTGAACCGAAGCCATCATCTGAAACGAAGCCATGTCCGACAGAAGCTCAGAAGTCATTAGGCTGCACGGCCCCGAAGCATTCGAGGGAATGCGCAAGGCGGGACGCTTGACGGCGGAGGCGCTCGATCTCCTAGTCGATCACGTCGCGCCCGGGGTTGCAACCGATACCCTCGATAAATTGATCGTCGAGTTCGCCCGTGACCATGGCGCCTATTCGGCGACGCTCGGCTACAAGGGCTATACGAAGTCGATCTGCACCTCGATCAACCATGTCGTCTGCCACGGCATCCCGAACGAGAAGCCTCTGCGCGAAGGCGATATCGTCAATATTGACGTGACACTGATTCTTGACGGCTGGTACGGTGATTCCAGCCGGATGTATTATGTCGGTGAAGTTCCGCGCAAAGCCTCGCGACTGTGCGAGGTAACGTATGACGCCATGATGCGCGGCATTGAGGCCGTGAAGCCCGGCACCACCACCAACGACATCGGTCGCGCCATCCAGACATTGGCCGAAAGCGAGCGCTATTCCGTGGTGCGCGATTTCTGCGGCCACGGGTTGGGTCGGGTGTTTCACGACGCGCCGACGATTCTGCATTATGTCGAGCCGAATTATCAGGTGCTGCTGAAACCGGGAATGTTGTTTACCGTCGAACCGATGATCAACCTCGGTCGCCACGATGTGAAGATCCTGAGCGACGGTTGGACGGCAGTGACGCGCGACCGGTCGCTTTAGGCGCAGTTCGAGCAATCCGTCGGCGTCACGGAAACCGGTGTCGAAATCTTCACCCTGTCGCCGAAAGGGTATCACAAGCCGCCCTACCGCTAACGGTGGAAGCCCGACGATGGAGAAGGATCGGGAAACGCCCCATTATCACGGCCATCGCGAACGTCTGCGTCAGCGGTTCCGCGATGCTGGCGGTGCCGGACTTGCTGATTACGAGTTGCTCGAACTTCTGCTCTGCCGTTCGATTCCGCGGCAGGACGTGAAGCCCCTCGCCAAGGATCTCATCAGGCGGTTCGGCTCATTCCCGGAAGTGCTGGCGGCCCCTGCCGGTTTGCTGCGGGAGGTTTCCGGTATCGGCGAGCAGGCCGCTCTTGATCTGAAGATCGTTGAAGAAACGGCCAGACGTTTCGCCAAGGGCGCGGTTTCCAGACGCGATGTCCTGTCATCGTGGAGCGCCGTCGTCGATTACTGCCGCGCCAGTATGGCGTTCGCCGACAAGGAACAGTTCCGCATCCTGTTTCTCGACAACCGGAACGCCCTGATTGCTGATGAGGTACAGCAGACAGGCACTGTCAACCACACTCCCGTCTATCCGCGCGAGGTCATCAAACGCGCCCTGGAGCTTGCCGCCACTGCCATCGTTCTGGTGCATAACCACCCCTCCGGCGATCCGGCTCCATCGCAGGCCGATATTACCTTGACAAAAAGCATAGCCGCTATCGCCGCCCCCCTCGGCATCGTTTTGCATGACCATTTGATCGTCGGACGCGACGGTTGCGCGAGTTTGAAGAGTTTGGGGCTGTTTTGAGGGCTGGAGCGCCTGTCCCATAATGCGCGGCAAGTCTGCTTATCTAGTTAACTTCTTATATAGCCGCCGCCAGTAAAGCAGCGCCTCGGCCCTTTCCTCCCTCGCCAACGCCACATCCATCACCTCACCGATGATGAGGTGATGCGAGGTGAAGAGGCGGGCTTCCAGAAGAGTGCAGTCGAAGGCGGTGAGTGCCGTGGCAAGGCGGGGAGTGCCGGTGGGCCATGTGACCCAGGCCCCGTGCGCGAAGCGGTGTTGTGCGTCTCTGCCGCTGGCGAATGCCTCGGCCAACGTTTTATCCTTTCCTGCTAATGTATTGACCGAGAAGCGTTTGTTGGCGAGGAGCGCCTGCGCGGTTCTTCCCGAGGCGTTGGCGCAGACGAGGAGGGTCGGTGGGGTGTCGGCGACGGCGGTTACGGCGGTGGCGGTGAACCCGGCCCGGCCTGCGGGGCCGTCGGTGACGATGATATGCACGGCGGAGACGACACGGCTCATGCCTTCGCGAAACAAGGCGCTCGGCGGCGCGGAAAAACCGGCTTGAGGCTTTTTGCTGTGCGTCCCATCGTCCTCTGAGGCGTTCTCCGCTGTAGCGGGTTTTTCCTGCGGGGGGTGTCCGAAAAGATCTTTGCCAGAAGGGTTCCCGCCGTTTTGTGCGGTATCGACAGAGGAAACAAAGCCAGATTGCTCGGGAGTGGATTCAGGTTTTTCATCAGTGCCGTTCCTGCCACCTATTGATGAGACGCGCATTCCACTTCCCCCCTTTGTCCGGCAACGCTTCGCTCCATATCTTTGCAAAGCAAGTTCTTGGTCAGCTTTTTGGCCGAGGATCAGTGCAAAACCAAGCATACTCAGCCATAATCCAGAAGGGAAATATAATTGCTATCGAACGGAAGACAATAATTCAATTCATGGAATACGAGCAGAGATAAATGCAACCTTAAATAATAGAGGCAGGTTGTGGAAATATTCGTACAGCAACTTATCAATGGCCTCACATTGGGGTCGATTTACGGGTTGATAGCTATCGGTTATACGATGGTATTCGGGATTATCGGCATGGTGAACTTCGCTCATGGCGATATCTTCATGCTGAGCGCATTCTTTGCGCTGATGACATTCCTGCTTCTCACGGCTTGGTTCGGCATTGCCTCGGTATTTGTGGCGCTGCTCATCGTTCTTGTCGTCGCTATGTTGCTCACGGCACTTTGGGGCTGGGCAGTGGAGCGGATCGCTTACCGCCCGTTGCGGGGTTCTTTCCGTCTTGCGCCGCTGATCTCGGCCATCGGTGTGTCTATCTTCCTGTCGAATTTCGTGCAGGTGGCGCAGGGTGCGCGCAACAAGCCGACGCCGCCAATTTCGTTCGATGTCATCGTCCTGTTTGAGCGCAACGGTTATGAAGTAACGCTGTCGTACAAGCAGGTCGGCATCATGGTCGTCACCGCCGTGCTGCTGGCGCTGTTCTGGTATGTGGTGAAGAAGACGCCGCTCGGGCGGGCGCAACGTGCCTGCGAGCAGGATCGCAAGATGGCGGCGCTGCTCGGTGTCAATGTCGACCGCACGATTTCGCTGACCTTCGTTCTCGGCGCGGCGCTCGCGGCGGTGGCGGGTACCATGTATCTGCTGCATTACGGCGTCGTCGGTTTCAACGACGGGTTCGTGCCCGGCATCAAGGCGTTCACGGCGGCGGTCCTCGGCGGTATCGGCTCATTGCCCGGCGCGGTCCTCGGCGGGCTGATCATCGGTCTGATCGAGGTTCTGTGGTCGGCCTACTTCTCCATCGCCTACAAGGACGTCGCTGCGTTCCTCATCCTCATTATCGTGCTGATCTTCATGCCGTCCGGCCTTCTGGGTCGCCCGGACGTGGAAAAGGTCTGAGGGAGAGCCGCTTCAATGAGTTCCGCCACCGTCATCGCTTCCGCCTCCGCAACCGCAAGCCGTACTCTCACCGGTCCCATTGTCGCGGCTTTACGCGATGCCGCCGTTATGACACTGGTGACGCTCGGCCTGTCGATCCCGCTCGTTGCCTTCCGCACCGAACAGATCGGCTCCGAACTGTTTCTGCAATCGCGCTGGTTCCTGGCTTTAATCCTGTGCCTCACCGTGTTCGTCGGGCGCTTCCTGTTCAACATGAGCGCCGGATGGCGCGCCCGAACGCTCATCGTTCTGGCAACTATAACGTTTGTTCCATGCGTGGTGCTACTCGGTCTCGATCTCGTGACCGGCGTGGCGCGCTCGGAACAGATGACGACCCTGCTTCGCTCAGCAGTTTTCGCCGATCTCTTCCTCTATGCGCTGGCTTATCTTGTTTCCGGGCCGTCTCATGAAACGCCGCTGCAACGGCGGATCGGCGAAGTGCGCGAAAAGTTCAATCCCTTTGCCACGCCGCTATTTCTCGGTCTTGCGTTTGCTTTTCCGGTGATCGTCGTTCTCGGTCAGGGCGGCCTGTCGGAATCGCGTTACTGGATCGACCTCGGCATTCTCATCCTCACCTATGTTATGCTCGGCTGGGGGTTGAATATCGTTGTCGGCCTCGCCGGGCTGCTCGACCTCGGTTACGTGGCGTTCTATGCCGTCGGCGCTTATGCGTATGCGCTGCTGTCTACCACCTTTGGCCTGTCGTTCTGGCTCTGTCTGCCGCTGGCCGGGCTGCTTGCGGCATTCTGGGGCATTCTGCTCGGGTTTCCGGTGCTGCGGCTGCGGGGCGATTATCTCGCCATTGTCACGCTCGCTTTCGGCGAGATCATCCGTCTCGTGCTGTTGAACTGGCAGGAGTTTTCCGGTGGTTCGGCGGGCATTTCCTCGATTCCACGCGTCACTTTCTTCGGCATTCCGTTCAATAACGGCGAGGGCGGGTTCGCGCAACTGTTCGGCCTAGATTTCAATGCCATGCACCGGGTGGTGTTCCTCTATTACCTCATCCTGGTGCTGGCGCTCGTTACCGCCTTCGTGACGATCCGTCTGCGGCGGCTGCCCATCGGTCGTGCCTGGGAGGCCTTGCGCGAGGATGAGATTGCTTGCCAGGCGCTCGGTATCAATACCACCAACACCAAGCTGACGGCATTCGCGCTCGGGGCGATGTTCGCCGGATTTGCCGGTTCGTTCTTCGCCGTGCGGCAGGGTTTTGTGTCGCCTGAGAGCTTCAACTTCATGGAATCGTTCATCATTCTCGCCATCGTCGTTCTCGGCGGCATGGGGTCGCAGATCGGTGTCGCCCTTGGCGCGGTGGTGATCGTTGCTGCGCCGGAGCTGCTGCGTCAGGTCTCCTTCGTCAAGGACATGCTCGGCGGCAGTTTCGACCCGAGCGAATACCGCCTGTTGCTGTTCGGGGCCGGAATGGTGGCGGTAATGATCTGGCGTCCGCGCGGTCTTGTCTCCAGCCGTGAACCGACAATCGTCTTCAAGCGGAAGAAGACGATTTCCGGCGCTCTCGTCAAGGAAGGACACGGTTGATGTCGAACTGGAGCACTGACCCTTTACTGCGCATCGATCATCTGACGATGCGCTTCGGCGGTCTCACCGCCGTGGACGATCTGTCGTTCGAGGCTGGAAAGGGTGAGATCACCGCCCTGATCGGCCCTAACGGCGCGGGCAAGACCACTGTGTTCAACTGCATCACCGGTTTTTATAAGCCGACCAGCGGCATGTTGACCATGCGCCGGGGTGACGGAAAGGCGTTTTACCTCGAACGCCTTCCCAGTTACCAGATCTTGGCCAGCGCCCACATTGCCCGCACGTTCCAGAATATCCGTCTGTTCTCCGGCATGACGGTACTGGAAAACCTGCTGATCGCCCAGCATAACCGGCTGATGGTGGCATCTGGCTATACGATCATGGGTCTGTTTGGTTTCGGCAGCTACCGGCTTCATGAGGCGGCGGCAATCGACAAGGCCCGGTACTGGCTGGAGAAAACCGGATTAATCGACCGCGCCGACGATGCGGCGGGCGATCTGCCTTACGGGGCGCAGCGGCGGCTGGAAATCGCCCGCGCCATGTGCGCCGGGCCGGAACTCCTGTGCCTCGACGAACCCGCCGCGGGGCTGAACCCGAAGGAAAGCTCGGAACTGAACGAGTTGTTATTGTCGATCCGTGCCGAAGAGGGGATCGCAATCCTGCTCATCGAACATGACATGTCGGTGGTGATGGAAATTTCTGATCACATCGTCGTGCTGGATTACGGCGTCAAGATCGCCGATGGCGCGCCAGCGGCGGTGCAGCAGGATCCGCGCGTTGTCAGCGCCTATCTCGGTGACGGCGACGGAGTTCCGACTAGCGTGGCAGGGCGCTGATAAACATGGATGCAAGCATGATTTTGACCCCCGTTTCCACCGCGCAGGCTGTGCCGGTCGCGTCAAGCAATGCGCCGCTGCTATCGATCCGCGACGTCAAGACCTTTTACGGCAACATCTGTGCGTTACGTGGCGTGTCGATCGACGTTTTTCCCGGCGAGATCGTTGCCCTGATCGGCGCTAACGGGGCCGGAAAATCGACGTTGATGATGACGATTTTCGGTTCTCCCCAGGCGCGGGAAGGCGAGATACTATTCGATGGCCGCGATATCGCCAGATTGCCGCCGCACGAGATCGCCCGTCTCTCCATCGCCCAGTCGCCGGAAGGCCGCAGGATCTTTCCGCGCATGAGCGTGTATGAAAACCTGCAAATGGGCGCGACCTGCATCGGGCCGAAATCTTTCACGCAGGATCTGGAGCGGATTTTTGTAATTTTTCCGCGTCTCAAGGAGCGGATGCATCAGCGCGGCGGCACACTCTCCGGCGGCGAGCAGCAGATGCTGGCCATTGCCCGCGCCCTGATGAGCCGCCCGAAACTGCTGCTGCTCGATGAGCCGTCCCTCGGCCTCGCTCCCCTCGTCGTCAAGCAGATCTTCGACGTGGTGCGCGATCTCAACCGGCAGGAGGGTATGACGGTGTTTCTGGTCGAGCAGAATGCCTTTCATGCCCTGAAGCTGGCGCACCATGCACATGTGCTCGTCAACGGGGCGGTGACGTTGTCCGGCACGGGGGCGGAACTCCTCGCCAATCCGGACGTGCGTGCCGCATATCTCGAAGGAGGAAAACGCTGATGCAGGGGCTGCTTTACGACGAGACGTCCTTTGCCGTTTTCATCCTCGTCACCGGCCTGATCGGCGGTTGGGCGGCGTGGATGACGGGGCGCTCCATTGCCCTGTCGTGGCGGAGCTTTCCGCTGGTGATTGCCTATCTGTTGCCGCTGGCAGCGGCGGTACGGTTCATTCACTTTGCATTGTTCTCAAGTACACTTCTGTCGATACACCTGTATATAGTTGATTATATCATCCTTTTGGCTGTCGCATTTATCAGTTTTCGTTACTACAAAACACAATTAATGGTGAGGCAATACTATTGGATAATCGATAAAAGCAGCCCTATTAGATGGAAAGAGCAAAAATAAGCATAGCTCTGCAATATTGAGATTCGGATCATTGTAAAGCGTCCTGAGCATGGTGCTTCCACGGTTCGATCATCCCACGGCCCGGCAGAGCCGGGCCGTCATCAAAGAGAGAGGAACGTCATGAAGAAAGCCTTATTGAGTGGCATTGCGCTGAGCGTCATCCTGTCGACAGTGGCGATGGCGCAGGTGAAGATCGGTGTCGGCGGGCCGATTACTGGCCCGAATGCGACTTTCGGCGCGCAGTTGCGCAACGGTGCCGAGCAGGCTGTCGCCGATATCAACGCCGCGGGTGGCATCCTCGGACAGAAGGTCGAGATCGTCATCGGCGATGACGTTTCCGATCCGAAGCAGGGTGTTTCCGCCGCCAACAAGTTCGTTGGCGAAGGGGTCAAGGCGGTGGTGGGCCACTTCAATTCCAGCGTCTCGATTCCGGCTTCCGAAGTCTATGAAGAATCCGGCATCCTGCAGATCAGCCCTGCCTCCACCAACCCGACCTTCACCGACCGCAAGTTGTGGAACACGTTCCGCACCTGCGGGCGCGACGATCAGCAGGGCCTGGTGGCCGGAAGTTATCTCGCCAAGAACTTCAAGGGCAAGAACGTTGCCGTGGTGCATGACAAGACTACCTACGGCAAGGGTCTGGCCGACGAAACCCAGAAGACCATGAACGCCAACGGTGTCAAGGAAGTGCTCTATGAGGGCATCAACACCGGCGAGAAGGATTATACTGCTCTCGTCTCAAAGCTGAAGCAGGCCAATGTCGACGTGGTGTATTTCGGTGGTCTGCACACCGAAGCCGGATTGATCATCCGTCAGATGCGCGACCAGGGCCTCAAGGCTCCGTTGATGTCCGGCGACGGCATCGTCTCTGCCGAATTCGTTTCCATTGCCGGACCCGGCGCGGAAGGCACCTTGATGACATTCAGCCCCGATCCGCGCAAGAACCCGGACGCCAAGGAGGCTCTCGCCCGCTTCAAGGCGCGCAATTACGATCCGGAAGCCTATACGCTTTACGCCTATGCCGCCGTGCAACTCATCAAGCAAGGTATGGAGCAGGCCAATACCACCACCGACATGAAGAAGGTGGCGACGGCGATCCGCTCCGGCAAACCGTACAAGACCGTGATCGGCGAACTCGCCTATGACGTGAAGGGCGACATCACCCGCCCGGATTACGTCGTCTATGTCTGGCGTAAGGGTGCGGATGGTAAGATCGACTATGCCGGGAACCAGTTGACGAATTGAGGCGATGTTTCGAGAATCGTAACCTCACGCGGATGTTAAAAGAATGCGGATTGGGAGCGGGTCGCCTGGGAATGGCGACCCGTTTTCCTTTTGAATGCTCGCACCCTGATATAGGCGACATAATCCGGATGGTTGACGTCATGGCTGCCTGCCCATACAAATCGGGATCATTTTCCGCATTCAAGGGGGTCCCATGGGCAGGTCGGTAAAGACCGTCGTGTTATGTTTTCTGGTTATCTTCGGCTGTAACCTGCTGCCGGACGGTATCGCTTCCGGCAAGATCGCCTTCGCGCCCTCCGCCCGGGCAGCAGAGGATGTGACGCTCACCAATATTGAGTTCGGCCATAAAAACCTGTCGATATTCCACGCTCCGACAGTCGTCTTCAAACAGAGCAACCTCGATCAGGCGACCTTGCAAGCCATGTTCGACGGGAAATCCGCACTCGAAATTGCGGACGGGCTTGAGCGGCTTTCTGCGGAAACGGTTATCTTCCCGGAATTGATGGAGATGGAAACCGAGACGCTCGACAATGGCCAGTTGAAAACGACGATGCGGTTCTACAAGGATCTGACCTTACAGCAGATCGAGAAAGGTCTGGTGAGGAGCGTTTCCGCCTCGGAGATAAAGATCAGGACGAAAACGGGCAGAGGGGAGAAAGGGTTGCCCAGTGTTGCCGAGGGAACGATCGGCAGCGCCGAACTGACGGGGCTTGATCTGCCGCACACCATTCGTGTGCTGGTTTCGACCGTGCCTGAAAAGGATGCTGCAACGAAGCGGTTGTTCGAGGCATATCGCCTGCGGAATATGCAGCTCACGGTGGAGGGTATGAATATCAGCCTCGAAGAGTTTTCAATAACAAATTTACGGATGCGTCCTCTGAAGACGTTGTCGTTTGTCACTTTCGGCGACCCTGCATTCATGGCCGATGATACTCAATCCCCGGAAGATGAGCGGAAAGCCTTGATCGCATTGGGAGAATTGTTTGATTCTATCGACTTTGAAGCACTTGAACTGACGAACGTATTAGTGAATCAACCGGCAATAACGCCTTCCGGAGAACGAACTGGAAGCATGATCTATAATCTTGCCAAGATAACCTTATCTCCTGGCCAGTGGGTTCTGGAGCGGGGATCGGTATCGTTTCCCGACATGGCCCGAGAAGACCGTCAACATCGTTTCGCGTTGGATCGTTTCACCATTTCCAATCTGTCTTTCAGACCGACCATCGAAGCCTTGAAGATTGCCACGAGCCATCCGGATATCGACGCGGCTTTGGAGAAGCCTGAAGTTCTACAGAAACTGCTTCCTACTCTTGGAACATGGCGGCTGGAAGGATTTTCTCTCGAACAACCGGGTGTCGGTAATGAGACTGCGAGGTACGATCTGAAATCCGCCGAACTGACGGTTCGTGAGCAGATCAACGGCATTCCGACCAAGGTCAAATTCTCCATCAATGACCTGTCCATCAGCGAAGAGGCGATGCGGTCAGAGCCGTCTGGGAAAATTTGGTTGCCGTTGGGTGTAACCCGGTGGGATATGTCGCATAATTTTGAATATTCATGGGAGGAGGCAAAAGAAAAATTCATTCTGAACGACTTATATGTCAATGTTAAGCAGATTCTGGACATTAAAATAACCGGAATTATCGGTGATGCTCCCAAATCTATGTTTGGTTTTGATGAAACTTCATTTGAAGATATGTTCAATATGACGCTTGAAAAAATAACTATCAACATTGAAGAATATGGTGTTCTTGACAGGTTTATTGCCGATGCGGCTGCAAAGGAAAGAACTTCGCCCGAGATCTATCGCTCCGATCTGGCCGCGCAGATGAATGGGCTTGGCAAGATGATGCTCGGCGATAGCGCGGCAGCGAAAACGTTGGCGCAGACGATCTGGCGTTTCATCATGAAGCCAGGGAAGGTAAGTCTTGAAATAAAGCCGAAAAATCTTGGCGAACTCACGGCGGTCAAGCTGTTCCTCGACGATATGGGATTGGATGATATTCTTGGCCTTATTTCGGTTTCCGTAAAAGGTCAGTAGAACATTGCCGTTATGGTGACTTGTAATCTGGGTGAGATAAAAGCTTTTCCGTTCTCCCTTTCATCCTGAGGAAAGCCGGGTCTTCCGCTTGCCAAGGTCCGCCAAACCCGCCATTGCCGATGAATGGCGGACGGGCGAATCATGGGCAGTCAGGGGACGGGCAGGGCGGTTATCGTCGGGGCGGGACCGGCAGGGCTGATTGCAGCCGAGCGACTGGCGATGGCGGGTGTCGCTGTCACCGTTTATGAGCGGATGCCCAATCCGGCGCGCAAGTTTCTGCTCGCCGGGAGGGGTGGATTGAACCTCACCCATTCCGAGCAGTTTGACGATCTGACGCATCGTTATGGCGTAGCGCGGGGGTATTTGCTCCCGGCTTTGACCGCCTTTCCGCCGCAGGCACTGATCGACTGGTGCCGTGGGCTGGGGCAGGAAACGTTTATCGGCTCCAGCCGTCGGGTCTTTCCGAAAGCGATGAAGGCGACGCCGCTGCTGCGCGCCTGGCTGGCGCGTCTCGATGCTCTCGGTGTCGAGATTCGTTTACGCCAGCGCTGGCTTGGCTGGGACGAGGCCGGGTTTTTGCTGATGGAGGGGCCGGAAGGGGTATCGCGGATCGAGACGGATGCGGTGTTGCTGGCGCTCGGTGGCGCAAGCTGGCCGCGTATGGGATCTGATGGCGGCTGGGTGAGCGTGTTCGAGCGGGCGGGCATCGCCGTCAATCCTTTGAAGCCGTCGAATATGGGCGTGACGCTTTCCTGGCCGCAATCTTTCCTTGCCCGCTATGAGGGGCAGCCATTGAAGCCGGTCGTCTTTACCTTCCAAGGGCGTTCTGCTCGTGGAGAGGCCGTCATTACTCATAACGGGCTGGAAGGTGGCGCGATTTATGCACTGTCCTCGCCGTTACGTGATGCGGTCGAGTGCGATGGCATTGCTATTTTAAGCGCCGACCTTGCTCCGGACATGCCGCTTGAATGTCTTGTTTCGCGCCTTGCTGCCGGGCGAGCGAAGGATTCGCTCTCTTCGCGCCTGCGCCGCCTCGGCCTGTCGGCTCCGGCAAGCGGCCTGTTGCGGGCTTCAGGCGATGTGCCGAAGGAGCCTGTGGCTCTGGCGGCGCGCATCAAGGCATTGCCGTTGACCGTTACCGGCACAAGTGGCCTTTCTCGGGCGATTTCCAGTGCCGGTGGCGTTACTTTCGATGAGATCGACGATGGATTCATGTTGAAAAAGCGTCCCGGTTGTTTCGTTGCCGGGGAAATGCTCGATTGGGATGCGCCAACCGGCGGCTATCTGTTGCAGTCCTGTTTTTCCACCGGCGTTGCGGCGGCGGAGGGGATGTTGCGCCATATCGACGGGGAACGCCGGTCATGACGGCATCGTCTGCGCTTCGCAACCATGGCGAACCGGGCAAACCGTTGCTCATCCTTCATGATGTATTCGGTTATTCCGCGTTCCGGCAAGGACAGGAAGAAATTATCCAGACCGTGCTGAACGGTGAGAACGTGCTGGCGGTCATGCCGACCGGATCGGGAAAATCCCTATGTTTCCAGTTGCCGACTCTGGTGCGCGAGGGGTTGACATTGGTGGTATCGCCGCTCATCGCCCTGATGCGCGATCAGGTGGCACAGTTGCGTAATAACGGTATCGAAGCTGGGAGCCTCAACTCCGCCAACAGTGCCGAGGAAAACCGCCGGGTAGTGGACGCGGTGCGCGAGGGGCGGATGCGGTTGCTCTATGCGTCGCCCGAGCGGCTGGTGCAGGGAGCGGCGGCGGAATGGCTCAACCGCGCCGGAGTGTCGCTGCTTGCCATTGACGAAGCGCATTGTGTTTCGCAATGGGGACACGATTTCAGGCCTGAATACGCGCTCCTCGGCGAGGTGCGTCGCCGCCTCGGCAATGTGCAGACCATTGCGCTCACCGCCACCGCCGATGTCGCAACCCGGCAGGACATTCTTTCAAAGCTGTTCGATGAGGCCACGCCGCGGGTGTTCGTGCAAGGCTTCGACCGCCCGAACCTCTATCTCGCGATGCAGCCGAAGGAGGCGCTACGGCGGCAGATCCGGCAGTTTCTGACAAAACATGTGGGCGAGAGCGGTATCGTCTATTGCTCCACCCGCGATACTACCGACGAGATGGCCGAGCGCCTGCGCGGCGACGGCGTTCATGCGCTGGCCTACCATGCCGGTCTCGATGCCGGCACCCGCGCTCGGCATCAGGATACGTTCCTGAAGGAAGACGGGGTAGTAATGGCAGCGACGGTCGCCTTTGGTATGGGGATCGACAAACCGGACGTGCGTTTCGTCTGCCATGCAGCGCTGCCGAAAAGCATAGAGGCCTATTATCAGGAGATCGGTCGTGCGGGCCGCGACGGTGCGCCTGCCGACACTCTCACCCTTTACGGCCTTGACGATATGCGCCTGCGGCGGATGCAGATCGAGCAGAGCGATGCCTCGCCGGAGCAGAAGATCATCGAGCGCCAGCGTTTCAATGCTTTGATCGCTTTATGCGAAGCGCCGCGCTGCCGCCGCCAGACCCTGCTTGCCTATTTCGGCGAGCGCAGCGAGCCGTGCGGCCATTGCGATTTATGCCAGGACGGGGTGACGCTTTACGACGCCACCGTTGATGCGCAGAAGCTGCTGTCGGCCATCGTGCGCACCGGCGAGCGCTTCGGGGTTGAGCATCTGATCGCCGTGCTGACGGGCGACGAGACCGAGGCGATCCTGAAATTCGGCCACCAGCACCTGAAAACCTTCGGTGTCGGTAAGGATCGCGGGCGGCAAGTCTGGCGCTCGCTGATCCGACAAACCTATGCTGCCGGGCTTATCAATCTGGAACTGGCCGAATACGGGCGCTGGAGCGTGACCGAGCGCGGCTGGGCAGTGCTCAAAGGTCGGGAAACGGTGGAATTGCGCGCCGATGCGTTACGCCCGAAGGAGAAGGCGAGGACAGGCGGAAAACTGAAGCCGGAGCGCGGGCACAATTCGGACGACGAAGCGCTGCTCACCGCCCTAAAGGCGCTGCGGATGCAGTTTGCGCGTGAGGCGGACGTGCCCGCCTATGTGGTGTTTCCCGACCGCTCGCTCATCGACATGGTCGCGCAACGTCCGCAAACCCTGGACGACATGGCCAACGTCCATGGTGTCGGCCAAGCCAAACTCGCCCGCTACGGCGAGGCGTTTCTCGACGTCATTCTACGTCATTGACGGGGGCTATATTTCGATCAAGTTGGATAGGAGAAACGCTCCAACTCTCTCCGTTGCCGCATTTTCTATCGCTTAACCGGTTCCCACTTAAGCGGAAGATGCTCCGGGTGCGACATCGTTGGCCATAGCGGCCTGCAAGGCCGGGCGGGATTGACAACGCTTGAGATAGGCGTCCATGCTTTCTGTCTTTGGTAGTAAATCCCGCGCCCAGGCCCCGAGGCTGGAAATAAGGATATCCACGCCGGAGAATTGTTCTCCCAGAAGATACGGCCCTTTGTCGAGGGCGGAGAGCAGCCGCTTGTCGAGTTCGGCACGACCGCGGAAGGTGCGCATGAGAGCAGGGTTGTCGCCCAGACCGGCAAACTGGAAGGTCACGACCGGTTCGATCACCCCAGCATAATAAAACAGCCACGTCAGATAGGTTCCCCGATCCGCAGAGCCGATTTTCGGAGCTATCCCGGCATCGGGAAACAGGTCCGTGAGGTAAAGCACGATTGCCGCCGATTCCGTGATGAGCGCCCCGTCGTGGACTAGCGCCGGAACTTTCTTGTCTGGGTGCGGGTTGTATGGATCAGGTTGCCCCGTTCCGGATGAACGCTGGATGTCGACGTATTTGATTGTGTAGTCCGCCTTTAGTTCCTCCAGAAGCCAGATGATACGGGAGGAGCGGGTTCGTGGGGAATGATAGAGAGTCAGCATGAGGCGCCTCGCCAGATTGTATCGAAAAGCTTTCAGTGATTATGCAAGAATGCCTGAGAATCTCTTTTCAGTCGAGGGAGACAATGGCTGGGCAGGGTTGTCTGTAGTTCAGGGCTTTATGGAGCGGATGGTTCTACCAACTTGCCGCTGCGTCCGTCAGGAACGACAACCCGGTAAAAAGCGCATAGAAGAAACTGAAGCTGAGTACAGTTCCAATTGCGCCGATGGTTGTACCGCCCAGTACGGCGATGCCGTCGCGTTCGACGAGGCCGATGCCGATCAGGCAGGCGGCAAAGCCGAGGGGAAGCTGGCCGATAAACGGCATCGCACCGATAAGGGCGATAGCGATGATGCACAGCGCCAGACCGATGAGACGCAGCGCCAGATCGCTTTGCAATACATCGCCCCGCGGTCGGCTCCAGCGTTCAATGCGGCGGAAGATCGGGATCGCCCGGACAATGGCTTTCTCCGCCTGCTCTCGGGCGACGGAGCGTTCCAGCAGTGCTTTGGGCAGCCAGGGTGTCTGACGTCCCAACGCCATTTGCCCGGCGACGAACAGCATGAGAAAGCCGCAGATCAACGGGATTGGTGGCGGCATTGGCAGGCAGTTGGGCAGGCCGAGGATCACCACCAGCAATGCGAAAGCACGGTCTTCGAGGACGGAGACGATATCCCCCAAACGCAACCGCTCGCCCTGATGTCGGGAGAGGGTCTGAAGGATGTCGGATGTACGGGGCGTGGGCGGCAAGAGCGAGTGGTCCGTTGTCAGGGGTGTTTCTTTATCGCAGCCTGAGTAAAGGGCCAAGCGAACATACTAATAAAATGCGGCTGTTATGGAACATATATTTCTTGTTTGATGATTCAGACCAGATGCCTCTGATGGGCGGTTCCATGGAAATCCAACCGATAGGATATGGGTATTTGTGGTATATATTAACAATTATTGGGATTATCAAGGAAAATAAGGAAAAACATCCAGGATACTGTGTCATATAAAGGAGACTAAATGGTAGAATATATATATCTCAATGACTTTATAGCTATCTATTGTTCTGGAGAAATGTGAGGAGGTTTGTGCCGTATTGATCGCCGTGTCGACTACTGGAAAAAGCTCTGTGTTTTCAGTCGTTACCTTTGATGTGCGATGAGTTGACGGTAGCATTGTTTCGCAATTATGGTAGTTATATTAGGGTATTAATCTTAAAATAATTTATATTTTACATATCAATTGTGGTATAGTTAAGAATTTAGATAAAAATTGTTATAATTTCTTAAATTAAGTTAATAAGTTTTATATACTATAATTTTAAGATATTAAGTCAATAAAATTTTAAAAACGCATTAAATTAGAGATTTGGCGGGAATTTAGCGGAGAATGAATTATAGTTGCATATTTATTGGGTATTCATGCAGATATGATCTATTGTAAGTTTATTGACATCGTTTCAGGTAGTATGGCAAAATTCAGCCTTCTGGTGGTTTATCGGAGGGTTCTAGGAGTGTCTAATGAAACTCGGAGCCGCTTTTGGCTCTGGGGCGGAAGTGGGGTTTATTTGGCATAAGCCAAGAAACTCAGGAACTTAAGACTGTTATTTTTGATCTATGCTTGAGAAAAAGGAATTATCCCATGGAAGGTCATAGTCAACGCTTTGGTATGAGGCTCTTGATTGTCGATGATGAAATCGGCGAAGAAAGTATGACGGGTAGGGCCGTTGATGTCCTGATGCGCGAGCTTAAGCGTCGAAATATAGAAATTGTTGTCGCCAAACATGGGGATGATGCCATCTCCGTAATCAAAGCTGATCCGTCATTACAATGTGTACTTTTGGATTGGGATCTTGGCACTCAGGGACATGCTGCCTCTGAGGCTGTGTTGATCGCCCTGCGCAAGCAAAATAGAAAGATTCCGGTCTTTCTTTTGGCGGATCGTAGCGTTGCCTCGACTGTTCCGATCATCTCCATGTCAAAAGTGGATGATTTTGTGTGGCTACTTGAAGACACAGCGGATTTCATCGGGGGGCGCGTTCAGGCGGCGATTGAAAAGTATCGCGCCAACCTTCTGCCACCGATGTTCCGAGCGCTGGCGAAATTCGCCCGCGTCCATGAATATTCCTGGCATACGCCAGGCCACACCGGCGGCACCGGTTTTCTGAAGTCTCCGGTCGGGCGTGCATTCTTCGAGTATTTCGGCGAACCACTGCTTCGCTCAGATCTGTCTATTTCAGTAGGGGATCTCGGATCACTGCTTGATCACTCAGGACCGATTGGCGAAAGCGAGAAATATGTGGCGCAGGTCTTCGGGGCGCACCGCACCTATCACGTTACTAACGGCTCCTCGACCTCGAACCGCATCATTCTGATGTCGAGTGTCAGCCATGACCAGATCGCCCTGTGCGATCGTAACTGCCATAAGTCTGCCGAACACGCCATAACCATGTCAGGCGCGGTTCCCGTCTATATGATGCCGACCCGCAATCATCTTGGCATTATCGGACCAATTCCGCCGGAACGATTAACCAAGACGGCCCTTCAGGCATCAATCAAGACAAGCTCGCTCGCTAAGGATGCGACCGATCAGGAGCCCAAGCACGCCATCATTACCAACTCGACCTATGACGGCCTGTGTTATAATGTGGCTCGCGTGGAGGAACTGCTTGGCTCTACGGTTGATCGTCTGCATTTTGACGAAGCTTGGTACGGCTATGCACGCTTTAACCCGATTTATGCGGGTCGTCACGCCATGCACGGCGATCCGAAGACTTATGACGCCAGCAGGCCCACGGTTTTCGCCACGCAATCGACCCACAAGCTGCTGACGGCGCTGTCGCAGGCTTCGTTCATTCATGTCCGTGATGGTCGCAAGCCGATTCCGCATGGTCTCTTCAACGAGACTTTCATGATGCACGCCTCAACCTCGCCAAATTACGCCATCATCGCTTCCAACGATGTAGCGGCGTCGATGATGGATGGGCCGGGTGGCAAGACTCTCACCAATGAATCCATAGAAGAGGCGGTTGCCTTCCGGCAGATGATCGCACGTCTGCATGACGACTTTGCTGCCAAGGGTGAATGGTTCTTCAATTGCTGGCAGCCTGATACCGTCATCGATCCAAAGTCCGGCAAAGCTCAGCCGTTCTACGCAGCATCAGCCGAGCATCTGGCGACAGACTCCTCCTGCTGGGTACTCAAGCCTGGCGCGGCATGGCATGGCTTCGGTGACCTTGAAGATGGTTATTGTATGTTGGATCCGATCAAGGTTTCTGTGCTGACGCCGGGCGTTGCCGCGGGCGGTGCGCTGAAATCGCCGGGCATTCCAGCCAGCATTCTCAGCAACTATCTTACCGAGCGTGGCATTGTCGGGGAGAAAACTACCGACTTCACTATCCTATTTCTATTCTCCATCGGTATCACCAAAGGCAAGTGGGGGACGTTGGTGGCCGGGTTGGGTGATTTCAAGCGCGATTATGATGAGAACGTTCCGCTCGATACGGTTCTGCCCTCGTTGATGCAAGCACATGGCAAGCGTTATGCGGGCATGGGTCTCAAGGATATTTGTGACGAGATGTTTGCCGCTATGGGTGAGTTGAAGACCACTGCCATGATGGCTGCGGGCTTCTCAAACCTGCCGCAGGCAGAGATGAGTCCGACCAAGGCTTATCAGCAACTGGTACGTGGTGAGGTTGAGCATGTCACGCTTGACAAGCTGGCCAATCGCGTTGTCGCCACCGGCGTCGTGCCTTATCCGCCGGGAATTCCGCTGTTGATGCCGGGTGAAAACGCTGGTCCTGCGGAAGGACCGGTCATCGGCTATCTCAAGTCGCTTGAAGCGTTTGACAGGCGTTTCCCGGGCTTTGCTCACGACACGCATGGAGTTGAGCCGGAAGACGGCGAATACCGTATCTACGTCCTCAAACCCTGAATGCCGCATTAAATAGGAATTTAATTATGAGCAGTTCTCAAGCTGTCGCATCTTCTGCGGCTTCTCCCAAGAAAATAGGCGTTGTCGCCGCCACATTGATGGTGGCCGGCAATATGATGGGGTCTGGTGTGTTCATGTTGCCCGCGAATCTCGCCGCAATCGGCAGCATCGCCATCTTTGGATGGCTGATCACCATTGTCGGAGCGGTGGCGATCGCGCTTACTTATGCCAAGCTTGCAACCATCGATCCGGCGGCGGGCGGTCCTTACGCCTACACTCGCAAGGCGTTCGGCGACTATATGGGCTATCAGAGCAATCTGATCTACTGGCTGGCCAATGTGGTGGGCAATGTCGGTCTGGCTGTTGCCGGGCTAGGTTATCTCACTGCCTTCTTCCCTTCACTGCGTGATCCGCTGGTGTCGGCATTGGCGCAGGTGGCGTTGATCTGGCTGTTTACGTGGGCTAATATTCTCGGCCCGGTCACTGTCGGCAGGATACAGTCATTCACCACGAGCTTCGCCCTCATCCCGATCATGGGTATGGCGATCTTTGGCTGGTTCTGGTTCTCGCCAGCCGTCTATTCCGAGGGTTGGAACGTATCCGGTCACAGTAACTGGAGCGCGATTATGGCCACGCTCAATTTCACGCTCTGGGCTTTCATCGGCGTGGAAAGCGCTTCGGTTTCGGCAGGCGTGGTGGATAATCCCCGCAAGAATGTGCCGATCGCTACGGTGGGCGGCGTTATTCTGGCTGCGGTCGCCTATATCCTGTCCTCG
Organism: Microvirga sp.; assembly: GCA_031547465.1. Classification (GTDB taxonomy): domain Bacteria; phylum Pseudomonadota; class Alphaproteobacteria; order Rhizobiales; family Beijerinckiaceae; genus Hohaiivirga. The sequence goes on from JAVBRX010000087.1 coordinate 28,380, forward strand.
TCCGTGATTATGGGCATGATCCCCAACAAGGAACTAATTGGCTCATCCGCGCCGTTCGCTGACGCTGCTCGACTGGCTTTAGGGCCGACAGCCGGCGGTCTTGTGGCGCTGTGCGCGGCGATTGGCTGTTTTGGCTCTCTTGCCGGCTGGACCTTGCTGGTCGGACAGACCGCCAAGGCTGCTGCCGATGATGGTCTGTTTGGCAAAATTTTTGCCAAAACCAATGCCAAGGGCGTGCCGTCCGCTGGCCTCGCTATCGTCGCGGCGCTCATGACGGTGCAGGTATTCGCCACAATGTCGCCGACGGCGAGCGAGCAATTCGGCAAGATAGCCTCGATCGCGGTGATCATGACCTTGTTGCCTTATATCTACTCGATGATCTCAATCAAAGTACTGGGCTACAAGAAGATGCCGACAAGCCAGTACAATCTTTACGTTATCATCGGCCTGATCGGCGCGGCCTATAGCATTATCGCTTTGATTGGATCTGACGGCGAACAGACCCGTTGGTCGTTGATCTTCGTGATTGCCACTATCGTGTTCTACTCCGCCGCCGTCACTCGCAAGCGTGAGATTGAGGAGACGCACGAGATGCCGGGCGGCGTGGCCCCGACCTGGATTCGCTACGTCACCATCTCTATTACCATTCTCGCTCTCGTGGCGATGTTCTGGGTGTCGGTTGGTCAGCATCGTGCGAGCAATCTCAAGGCCCGCTCACCTATCCCGGCGGGGCAATCTACTACTTTGCCCATGCCATAACGGATAGATAAGCACGATTGAGTGATTGGGGGCGGTATGCGCCCCTGATCAATGTCTGCTCTCTTCTCAAGTAACCATCCTCGACTTCGTCAGGGGATGGTTACCTAATTTCTGATCTTGGCATCTTATAATTTCTATAATTTGGCCGTTGAATACTTTCTGATATGGGAGTGTGCTTTGAATACATTGGCAATCGCAATAGTGAAACTTCTTTCAATGAAATCAATATGTTGTCGTGATTTAATTTAGGGACAGGGGTTTTTTATAGGTGATAGTTTGTTCTAAGTTTCTTGACTTTTTGTGCTCTTTAACATCTAATTTCAGGGCGTTTGATGCTGGAAAGTTTTCCGGGAATGTGCAGGAAGCGACTAATGAAATTTTCAATTTTTGTTAAGAGAACCATTGTTTATACCTCGCTTTCTGCCAGCGTTCTGGCGTTAGCCGCATGTGAGGATGCTCCTCCTCTCCCACCACCTCCGCGACCTGTGCGTGTCATTGAGATTTTGCCCGAGGCGAATGCCATGCGGGGCGAGAACAGCGGGCGGATCGAAGCGCGTTATACCAGTAATGTCGGTTTCCTTGTTGGCGGACGGATGATCTCGCGCGATGTGGATGTCGGTACGACGGTGAAGTCCGGCGACCTTTTGGCACGCATTGATCCTGTGGATTACCAGAATAAGCTGAGTGCCGCAGAAGCAGAAGTGACGGCGGCGCAAGCCGATATCGATCAGGCGCAACCGCAGGAAGAGCGTTTTCGCAAGCTTCTTTCCGATGGATTTGCCACTCAGGCCAATTACGATCAGGCATTGCGCGCCTTGCAAAACGCCCGAGCGAAGATGCAGGGGGCGCAGGCGAACCTGCGCCTGGCCCGTGATCAGTTGAATTATGCGCGTCTCACCGCGCCGACGGACGGTGTCGTCACCAAGACCGGGGCGGAAACCGGCCAGGTGGTGCAGCCGGGCCAGATGATCGTGCAGATTGCCCAAATCGGCGAGCGAGAGGCTGTGTTTGCGGTTTCCGGTCGAGCCGCGGCCGCCGCGCATCCGGGAATACCGGTAACGGTGTCGCTGCAGGATAATCCGCGAATTTCAGTCACCGGTTCTATCCGAGAAATTGCCCCTAACGCCGATGCAGTGACGGGTACATATGCGATCCGGGTTTCACTACCCGATGCACCTGAGGATATGCGCCTGGGGAGCATCGTCGTTGGGCGGGCCGAAATTGCTGGGGATGTAGTTGTGCGCATTCCGGCGACTGCCCTGTTACAAATTGGCGATAAGCCGCAGGTTTGGGTTGTTTCCGCTGAAAACATAGTCAAGCGGCGGCCCGTTACGGTTCTGCGCTACGACACCAATCATGTGTTGCTTGCCGACGGTGTCACCAAAGGTGAACTTGTCGTCGCCGCCGGGGTCAATTCCCTTACTGAGGGTCAGAAGATCGTCCCGCAGAAGGTGTCTGCGCCATGAGCCATTTCAATCTCTCTGAATGGGCCGTTCGACACCGCACTCTGGTTCTGTTCTTCATGCTGCTGTGCGTCGTGATGGGTGTGCGGTCGTACTGGGAACTTGGGCGTCAGGAAGACCCGGATTTTTCCGTTCCGACCATGGTCATCCAAACCAACTGGCCGGGTGCAACCGCCGCCGACACCATGCTGCAGGTGACGGAACGGATCGAGAAGAAGCTCCAGGAAACGCCGTACTTCGATTATGTCAAGAGTTACACCAAACCAGGTCAGTCGGTGGTCTATGTCAACCTGAAGGAATCCACGACACCGGAGCAGATTGCCTGGACATGGTATCAGGTGCGCAAGAAGATCTCTGATATTCGCACCACTTTACCCGCCGATATTCAGGGGCCGTTTTTCAACGATGAGTTTGGCGATGTCTTCGGCATTGTCTACGGATTGACCTATGATGGTTTTACATTGCGCGAAACGCGGGATTTTGCTGAAACCGCACGCACTGAGTTTCTGCGTGCTCCGGATGTCGCCAAGGTGGAGATTTTCGGCGATCAGCAGGAGAAGATCTATCTGACGATTTCGCCGCAAAAGCTCGCTTCTTTAGGTGTAAATACTCAACAGATCGCTGCCGCACTCGCTGAGCAGAATGCGGTTCTTCCCTCCGGCATCATCAATACCTCGACTGAGAACATCCTGATGGAAGTCTCGGGGGCGCTGTTATCGGTGCAAAATATCAAGGCAATCCGGCTTTACGTCAACAACCGGTTCTACAACCTGTCGGATTTGGCAACTGTCGAGCATGGCTATGCCGATCCACCGTCGAAGCTGTTCCGCGTCAATGGCAAACCGGCCATCGGTATTGGTTTGTCGATGCGTACCGGTGGTAACAATCTTGAATTCGGTCAAAATCTGGAGCGGATTTCCGAAGAATTGCAGGCGCGTTTCCCTGTTGGCATCAACGTGGAGCGCGTCTCCAATCAGCCGGAGGTCGTCACCAAAGCCATCGGCAGTTTTACGGAAGCGTTATTTGAAGCGATTATTATCGTGCTTGCCGTTTCATTCCTCAGTCTCGGTCTGCGGGCTGGGCTGGTGGTGGCGCTGTCTATTCCTCTGGTCCTGTCCATTGTTTTTGCGGGCATGGAGCTCTGGGGCATCTCGCTGCAACGGATTTCTCTCGGCGCCCTGATCATTGCTCTTGGTCTTCTCGTCGACGATGCGATGATCACCGTTGAGATGATGATATCCAAGATCGAGGAGGGCTTCGACCGGATGAAGGCGGCGACCTTCGCTTACACCTCTACCGCCTTTCCGATGCTTACCGGCACGTTGGTAACGATTTTCGGATTTTGGCCGATCGGCTTTGCCAAGAACGGTACTGGACAATATTGTTTCTCACTGTTTGCCGTGATCGCCATTTCCTTAGTTGCATCATGGTTCGTGGCCGTAATTTTCTCGCCGGTGATCGGTGTAACGGTATTGTCTTCCAAATTTATCAAGAAAAAAGATGCTTCGGAAGGACACGGTTCAAGTGTCATCCTCTCATATTTCCGGCATGTTTTGCTTCTATGTATGCGGCATCGCTGGCTTACACTTATTGTTACATTAGGAATTTTTATTTTATCACTTGTTGGAACGCGCTTTATTCAGCAACAGTTCTTTCCAGGGTCTGACCGGCCTGAAGTCATGGTCACTCTCAATACGCCTAAATACTCTTCTATCTATGATACGCGCGCGGAGGCAGACAAAGTCCAAAAAATTCTGGAGGACGATAAGGCACTTGGGGCTGAGAGTAATATAATTTCCTATTCGGCATATATCGGCGGTGGAGCGATACGGTTCTACCTTCCCATGGACGTTCAACTCGATAACGATTTCATCTCCCAGTTCATCATCGTCACGAAGGATCTCGCAGCCCGCGATCGCTTGATGGACAAGCTCAATCAGGGCACTGCAGGTATTGATTTCGACAATGTCGTCGTTCGTGTCCAGCGCCTTGAACTTGGCCCGCCCATCGGTTGGCCTGTCCAATATAGGGTCAGCGGCGCGACGCCGGATGAAGCGCGGGAAATTGCCAGCCGAATGGCACAGATCCTGGAAGATTCCGGATTGACCCGCACTGTCAATTTTGACTGGTTCGAGAAGAACAAGGCTTTGCGGGTCGAAGTCAACCAGGATAAAGCGCGCCAGATTGGCTTGAGTTCTGAAGAGCTTTCAAAAGCATTTCAAGCTGTTCTCTCCGGCCAGTCCATCACGCAAATCAGGGATTCTATCTACTTGATAGACCTTGTTGGCCGGGGCGATGCCAGCAATCGTAATTCCGTTGAAGCTGTGCGCTCCTTGCAAATTCAATTGCCGAACAATGCTTCCGTGTCGCTTGGCGATATCGCTACCGTCACCTATGCTCTCGAAGACGGTTACGTCTGGCGGCGTGACCGCCTGCCGACGATTACCGTGCAGGCGGACCCGGCCCCCGGCCTTGAGGCTCCCACCGTTTTCAGCCGCCTTCGTCCGCAAATTCAGGCATTCGCAAAAACCCTTGCGCCCGGTCAGTTGATCGTTGAGGGTGGTACGGTCGAGAAAAGCAGTCAGAGCAATGCTGCACTGGCGGCTGAGATGCCGACGATGGCAGCGCTGATGCTGATCGTGCTGATGATCCAGCTGCAAAGTTTCTCGCGCCTGTTTCTGGTCATCAGCGTCGCCCCTCTCGGCATCATCGGCGTTGTCGTTGCGTTGCTGGGTACCGGCACGCCGATGGGGTTCGTGTCGATTCTCGGCATCATCGCTCTGGCTGGGATGATCATCCGTAATTCGGTGATCCTGATCGATCAGATCGAGCATAACCATACCGCCGGTCTCGACCCGTGGCACGCTGTGGTCGAAGCTACCCTGCACCGCCTGCGCCCGATCCTGCTCACCGCCTCGGCGGCGATCCTCGGTATGATCCCGATCCTGCGCGATGTCTTCTGGGGGCCGATGGCCTGTACGGTGATCGGTGGCCTCGCCGGGGCTACCTTGCTGACGCTCCTGTTCCTTCCCGCCCTTTATATTGCCTGGTTCAGGATCAAGGAGCCGGAGTGAGCATTGGCAGGCGGGTCTTACAAGTATGAATACCTTCATGTGATCTGAATCTCTGAACATCCGATGATGTTCAGAGATTCAACTTTTCCTCCTCGCCAAAGCTCCTTCATTGACTCTCCAACGAGAGCCAAGGGGGAATGCTTGCGCTCAGGTTATTTGCAATATTGCAAGAAAGCAGGAATTATCACTTAAATTTTGAGGGTGTTTTTGCTCCTTTATCCCCAGGGGGAGGATTTTGATGTGAACGACGTTCATTGAATTTCCTGGCGGTTTTCGGACATTTTGCGGTTGCATCTCAAGTTATCCACAGGCTCCCGGCGAAGGGGCCGAAAAGACTAGCGGTTTGATATTTCGTTGAAATCTCATTTATGCAAAGAACATTTTCTTTGCCACAAAATATTTCTCACGAGAGCGTGGCATTTCTTGCCAACGGTGGACCCATTGCAGAATAAGGCGTTGAAGGGGGCAATTCTGGTTTTTTGGCACTTTTGCGTGGCATTTCTTGCCAACGGTGAACCGGTTGCTGGCCAACCC
>JAVBRX010000103.1:0-2909 GCA_031547465.1 Microvirga sp.
GGAAGCGTTTGCTTTTTCAGGCAGATCGTAAGATTGCGAGCGGTTCGCTTATCGGCGGGCCGCTTTTTTTCATTGTAATGGCTGCATTGTATGCCACCATTGCCGCACAAAGCTGCAGGCGAATTCTGTTTGTTTGGTGGCGGACTCAGTTTACAATACCCATGTTCGTTTCACTTGAAAACGAACATGAGGCAGACCATAGGTCCAGAACGGATTTTTTCCGGCCTTTTGGTCAAGCGTTGCGTCGGGCGATGCGGTGGTTCGTTTCCTTGTGAACGAAAGCGAAAAGGCAATGTCGGACGGACAAACAGTGGCGGAGCAGCAAAGCGTTGAAGAGCGTCGCTATGAGATCGTCACCCTCGTGCGCCAGCGCGGATTTGTGACAATCGAATCGCTTGCGCAGCAGTTCAATGTCACCGTGCAGACGATCCGCCGCGATCTCAACGAGCTTAGCGCCGAAGGCCATCTGGTGCGGTATCGGGGGGGAGCCGGAGCTCCGTCAAGCGTCGAGAATATTGATTACTCCACTCGGCAGATCACGTATTTCGATGAGAAGGAACGGATCGCCCGCATGGTTGCGGAGCATGTTCCGGCACATTCATCGCTGTTCATCAATATTGGCACAACGACAGAAGCGGTGGCGCGCGCGCTCGTCAATCATAGCGGTTTGCGGGTCATCACCAACAATCTCAACGTGGCGACGATCCTGACGCAGAATACAGATTTCAGCGTCATCATCACCGGTGGGCGCATTCGCAACCGCGATGGTGGCGTGCTTGGGCAGGTATCGTGCGATACGATCCAGCAGTTTCGGGTCGATTACGGCATCGTCGGCATTAGCGGCATCGATTCCGACGGCACCCTGCTCGATTTCGATTACGATGAAGTGCGTGCGGCGCAGGCGATTTTACGCGCTGCCCGACAGACTTTCCTTGTGACCGACCATAGCAAATTTACGCGCCGCCCGATGGTGCGTATGGGAGCGATCAGCGAGATTGCCGCCCTGTTTACCGATCTACCGCCGCCACCGGCGATTCGCGCCTTGATGGCGACCTACGGAGTCGATCTTCATGTCGCCGCCAAAGGGTGACGACAAACGACAAGCATCCCGCATACACGCCTGTATGCGAATCGCACGAAATCGTTAACCCGCTTTTCTTTTAAGCAGGCCGCTTGCGAAAAGCGGTCGGTGCGCCATCCTATGTCTTTGATGCAATGTAGATTTAAGGAGAGAACGTTTTCACGCCCAGCATAAGTATAGGTTGTGTGCGAAAGCGAACATAGTTTTTTCACTTGCGAAAAAAATATGATAAGGCCATGCTGTCGTTAACCACCGGCCAAGCTGGATCGGTTGGAGAGATGGAGGAGTAAATCGTGGGAAAAATCTACGATATCTTCATCGTCGGCGGAGGTATCAACGGGGCGGGTATCGCTCGTGACGCTTCAGGACGGGGCCTCTCAATTTTCCTTTGCGAACAAGGAGACTTAGCGGAGTTCACTTCCTCGGCGAGCACGAAGCTCATCCATGGCGGTCTCCGCTATCTTGAATATTACGATTTCCGTCTTGTGCGCGAGGCGTTGATGGAGCGGGAGCGGGTACTCGATATCGCTCCGCACATCGTCGGGCCGTTACGCTTCGTGCTGCCGCATAACGGCGGTCTGCGGCCCGCCTGGATGATTCGTATCGGCCTATTTCTCTACGATCATCTGGCGAAAAGGAAAACCTTGCCGGGGACGGAGAGTGTTCGCCTGCGCACCAGCCCAATTGGCCAGCCGTTGCAGGATTGGCTGAACAAAGGGTTTTTGTATTCCGACTGCTGGGTGGATGATGCGCGGCTCGTCGTGCTGAACGCGATGGATGCCCGCGAACGCGGGGCGGAAATCCATACGAGGATGCGTTTCCTCAATGCCCGGCGCGACAACGGCGTCTGGATGGCGGAGGTTGAAGACCTTGCCACTGGTAAACGCCGGGAAATTGCCGCCAAGATGATTATCAACACTGGCGGTCCTTGGGTCAGCGAGGTTCTTCGCGACCGTTTGCATATGCAAACCGGCAAGAACGTGCGTCTGGTCAAGGGCAGCCATATCGTCGTGCCCAAACTTTATGAAGGTGCGCACGCCTTCCTGTTCCAGAACCCGGATCGCCGGATCGTGTTTGCCATTCCCTATCAGGGCAAGTTCACCCTGATCGGCACCACCGACGAGCCTTACAAGGACAAACCGGGTAAGGTGGAGATATCCAAGGAGGAGACGACCTATCTGTGTGAAAGCATCAGCCGGTATTTCAAGAAGAAAGTTGTGCCGTCCGATGTGATCTGGGCCTATTCCGGGGTCAGGCCGCTTTATGACGATGCTGCGGCCAATGCTTCCGCCGTCACCCGGGATTATGTGCTCGACATCGAATCGAAGCCGGGCGAGGAGCCGCTGCTGTCGGTGTTCGGCGGCAAGATAACGACCTTTCGCCGTCTTGCCGAGCATGCATTCGAGAAACTCAGCCCCTTCTTCCCCAATCTGAAACCTTCCTGGACGGCGACCAAACCGCTGCCGGGTGGCGATCTGCCGGAAGGCGATTTTGGACGTTTCCTTGCGTCGGTGCGGGCGAAGTGGCCGTTCCTGCCCGAGGCGACGGCACAGCGCATGGCGCATGCTTACGGTACACGCATCGACAAGGTGCTGGGTAAGGCGAAAGCCCTCAGTGATCTGGGGCAGGATTTCGGCGGCGGACTGACCAGGGCCGAGGTCGATTATCTGATTGCCGAGGAATGGGCGCAGACGGCGGAGGATATTCTCTGGCGGCGCACCAAGCTCGGCTTGCACGCTCCCGCCTCGACGGGCGGTGAGTTGGCGGCTTACCTGAAAGACCGTGCTACCAAGACTGTGTGAGTGACTTCAATTCATCGTGTGACAGG
>JAVBRX010000024.1:0-19341 GCA_031547465.1 Microvirga sp.
GCGTCATCGAGCAAACGATCCGCGAAAAACTGCCGGAAGGCTTCCAGCGAGCCGAATACCTCAAGGATCACGGCATGGTCGACATGGTGGTGCATCGTAATGCCATGAAGGGAACCGTCGCCCGCCTCGCCCGCCTGCTCACCGGCAAGCCGCAGCCGCCCCGGCCCGTGACTGAGAATGATGAGACCGCAGCCAACGCGGCGTAATCATTCAAACCTGTTTGGCAAGCCGATCCGATGGATTCTTCCGACGCGCTGATCGCCCGGTTCCTGGCCCTGCATCCGAAGACGATCGACCTGTCGCTGGACAGGATCGAGCGGCTTCTGGAGCGGCTCGGCGCGCCGCATCGCCGCCTGCCACCGGTGATCCATGTCGCGGGAACCAACGGCAAGGGGTCGACCATCGCCTTTATGCGGGCGATTCTCGAATCGGCGGGCTTGAGTGTACATGTTTATACCTCGCCGCATCTGGTGCGGTTTCACGAGCGTATCCGCCTTGGCCGCCTGAACGGCGGGCGCTTTGTCGAGGAACAGCCGCTGATCGACGCCCTGCGCCGCTGCGAGGAACGCAATGCCGGTGAACCGGTGACGGTGTTCGAGATCACCACCGCCGCCGCGTTCCTGCTGTTCAGCGAACATCCGGCGGACGTGCTGCTGCTGGAAACTGGCCTCGGCGGGCGGTTGGATGCCACCAATGTCATCGCCAAGCCCGCTACTGCCGTGGTAACGCCGGTCGGCCTCGACCATGCGGATTATCTCGGTTCGGATCTTGAAGGCATCGCCTTGGAAAAGGCGGGAATTTTCAAACACGGCGCTCCAGCGGTGATAGCACCGCAGGATTATGATATTGCCGATGCCGCCTTGTGTACGGCAGCGGAAAAGGTCGGCGCGACGCCGATCATCGTCGGCAGGCAGGAATTCTCGATACATGAGGAAGGCGGCCATCTCGTCTATCAGGACGAGATCTGCCTGCTCGATCTGCCGCTACCGAAACTCAAGGGCCGCCATCAATATGTGAATGCCGGCACGGCTATCGCTGCGTTGCGCACTGCCGGGTTCGCCGGGTTCGAAGCGCAGGCGTTCGAGCGCGGGATGGAGACGGTCGAATGGCCAGGGCGGTTGCAGCGCCTTGCCCGCGGGCGTCTGGCCGGGCTTGCTCCCGAAGGGGGAGAATTGTGGCTCGACGGCGGCCATAATGACGATGGTGGGCGCGTGCTTGCCGCCGCCATGGCCGATCTCGAAGAGCGCCATGCCATGCCGCTGGTGCTGGTCGTCGGGATGCTTGGCACCAAGGATTCGCGACGTTTCTTCGAACATTTTGCCGGGCTGGCGCAGCATGTCGTCGGGGTACCGATACCCGGTCAGGTAGCTGCCCGACCTGCCGGGGAAACGGCGGCGATTGCCGGAGCGACCGGCCTGCCGGTCTCGACTGCGCCGACGGTCGAGGCGGCCTTGAGCGATCTCGCTACCAGGCAATGGCGGCGTCCGCCACGCATTCTCATCTGCGGTTCGTTGTATCTTGCAGGCGAGGTGCTTGCCGCCAACGGCACACCGCCGGGGTGAATTACTGCAAGCGAAGGAAACATTTTTCAGCGGTGGCTGGAAATGAACTGCCGGAAGCGTTCCGATTTCGGCGCGGCGAACACGTCATGCGGCGCACCTTCTTCTTCGACCAGGCCCTGATGCAGGAACATCACCCGGCTCGAAACATCGCGTGCGAAGCCCATTTCGTGCGTCACCACCAGCATGGTGCGGCCTTCCTCAGCCAGCGAGCGCATGACGCGCAACACTTCGCCGACCAGTTCCGGATCGAGAGCGGAGGTCGGTTCGTCGAACAGCATCACTTTGGGATGCATGGCTAGCGCTCGGGCGATAGCTGCGCGCTGCTGCTGGCCGCCGGACAGATGTGCCGGGTAATGGCCGCGCTTGTCAGCAATACCGACCTTTTCCAGCAATGCCTCACCCTCTGCGATGCATTCGGCGCGTGGACGCTTCAGCACATGGATGGGGGCCTCGATGATATTCTCAATGATCGTCATGTGCGACCAGAGATTAAAACTCTGGAATACCATGGCGACGCGGGAGCGGATGCGGTCCACCTGACGGGTATCGGCAGGCTTCATATGGCCCTTGCGATCCTGCGCCAGTTCAATTTTTTCGCCACCAATCAGAATGTCGCCGCTATCCGGAACTTCGAGCAGGTTGATGCAGCGCAGCATGGTCGATTTACCGGAGCCGGATGCGCCGAGAATCGAAATCACGTCACCGTCCTTTGCCTCCAGAGACACGCCTTTCAGGACGTCCAGGGATCCAAAACTCTTGCGTAAATTCCGGACGGATACGGCGGAGGTTTCATTCGGCACGGGCGGGGTATCCTTTACGAAACTCAGGCGGCGACAGGCTGTGTCTTTGCGGCGACGGCATCCGGCGGCGGGCGCAGATGCGGCGACAGGCTGTATTCGTAGGCGGCGAGGGCGCGGATGATGATGTTGTTGAGAATGAGGAAGATCACGCCGGCACAGAGCAGCCCTTCGAGCGCCAGGGTTTTCGCCCGCATGGCGATCTCAATGTGCATGACCTCCACCACCGGCGTCACCAACCCGACCAGGGTGGTGGCCTTGACCATCGAGATGATCTCATTGGTGTAGCCGGGCAGTGCCTGACGGATGGCAATCGGGAAGATGATCCGCCGCAACAGCAGCCAGCGCGACATGCCGCAGGCGCGGCCCGCCTCGATCTGTCCGAAGGGAACGGATTTCAGGCTGCCGCGAATGATCTCGCCGCCATAGGCCGCCGAATTGAGCGTCAGCGCCAGCAGCGAGCAGACCATGGCATTCTGGACAACTCCATAAATGCCGAGATCCTTCCAGAACACCCTGAACTGCGGCAGGCCGTTATAGATCAGGAACAGCAGGACCAGCAGCGGAATGCCGCGAAACACATAGATGAACGCCCGCGCCGACAGGTTTGCAAACCGGTTGGACGACATGCACATCAGCGCGAGACCGACGGCCAGCACCAGCCCCATCAGTACCGAAGGGATTGCCAGCGCCAGCGTCATCGGCAGGCCGGCAAGCAGCTTGGCGAAAATGCCGGAAATCAGGGTGAACGTTTCCGCCATGCCGTTCATTGCGCATCCCTCCGCATCCCGCGATAGGCGCGTGTTTCCACTGCCTGGAAAAACCTGCCGGAAACGGCGGCGATGAGCAGGAACAGGATCGCCGCAGTGATGTAGAACGAAAACGGCTGACGGGTCGACCCCATGCCGCGCTTGGCAATCAGTAGGATTTCGACCAGGCCGGTCACGGAAATCAGGGCGCTTTCCTTCAGGAGCATCATCCAGACATTGCTCATGCCGGAAATGGCGTAGCGCAGAACCTGCGGCGCGACGATGCGACGGAACATGAGCGCCTTGTGCATGCCGACCGAACGTGCCGCCTCAAGCTCGCCCTTGCTCAGCACCAGATAGGCGCCGCGAAACACTTCCGTCAAATAAGCGCCGCTGATGAGGCCGAGGGTGAAAGCCCCGGCGGCGAAAGCCGGAACCATGACCTCGCCCTCGAAACCGAACGACTGGAACAGGATCGTCAGCATCTGACTGGTGCCGAAGTAGAACAACAGGATAATGATCAGTTCGGGGACGCAACGGATGACGTTGATGTAACAGGCGGCGGCAGTGTTCAGGAATCTGGAGCCGCTCAGTTTCGCCCAGGCGCCGATGCCGCCGAATACCGTGCCGATGGCATAGCCGCACAGGGTGACGGAGACCGTCATGCCGGTGGCGAGAAGCAGAACGCTGCCCCACCCCTTGGGGCCAAACCCCATCAATTCGAAAAAGCCAAGCTGCTCCATGCTGCTTCCAGACGTCTGCGCTGCCGAATGCCTTCACTTTTCACATCGCTTCCTCTGTAAAAGGACACGCTGCTTTTGGGGAGTCATAATTTTATGAATCCGGTCGAAGAGTCCGATTCTGCTACCTTTTTCCCGGTCGCTACAATAACCTCATCGCCAGAGGGGCGAGGGTGAGGATCAGTAACGGCAGGAAGAAGAATACCATCAGCGGCAAGGTCAGCTTGGCCGAAAGTGCCGCCGCCTTCTGTTCGGCCTCCCGAAGCCGCGCATCCCGGTTTTTCTGCGCGAGAATACGGATCGTGTGGCCGATCGGCAGCCCGTAACGTTCGGATTGCGCCATGGCGAAACAGAAATCCCGGACCGGATCAAGGCTCACACGGGTAGCCAGATGATCGTAGGCCATGCGGCGTCTGGGCAAATACGACAGTTCAGCCGATGTCAGCGACAGTTCGTCCGCCAGTGCCGCCGATTGCGATTGAGCGTCGTTTGCCGCCTCGCGTAGACCCTGATCGATCGTCAGACCGCATTCGACGCAGATCAGGAGGTAATCGAGACAGTTCGGCCAGGTGCGGGCGATGCTGGCGTAACGCAGGGCACTGACAGCATTCAGCCACAGGCTCGGGGTCCAGAGGCCAACGAAAGCAGCGCACAATGCCAGGGCAAAACAGGCAACGCGCGCATAGCCGTAATTGGCGACGAACGACAGATAAAGCAACGTTGCGAAGAAAAATACGACCGCACAGACCGCGCGGGCGAACAGGAAAGCGATTTCCGCCTCCGCGTTCCGATATCCAGCGGAGGCAAGCCATTCTCTGGCGTCATTCTGACCGAGATGGTGACGAAGATTGAACTGGCTGACAATTGCATCCATGAAGGATGCTTGTCTCTTCTGACCGTCAGAATTTCCGGCTCCGCTCAAAAGGGTATCCGGATCCTGTTCGGACAGGGCTATCTCCCGTTCGAGCTTACGAGCCTGCCACCCGAAATACACGGCAATCGCCGCCATCGCCAGGATCAGAAAAACGGCAATGGTAATCAACCTGTTCGGACCGAGAGAGAGAATGGCGTCTAGCATGGCGGGATTGTCTCAAACCTCGAATCGTATCAGTGTACGGATGACGAAAATTCCAAGGCTCATCCAGAGTATGCAAACAGACAGCAATATTTTTCCATAAAAACTGAATAGCATGTCATAAAATTCAAAATTGTAGATGCTGTTAAAAATCAAAACTGCAAGCGGAGCGCCAATCATTAAGAAGGTTATAAGTTTTGCTTCTCTATTCAGCGTTTCCGATATTGCCTGAATTTTCTGTCTATCGCGCAAGGTTTTTGCTAAAATTGTCAAAGTTTCCGTCAGACCGCCTTCAGCTTTCTGCTGAAGAGCGAAAGCAGCGGCAAGATACCGGGTCTCCGGCAGGGAGATTCTCTCTACCATTCCGGTTATGGCCTCGGAAAGGCTCTGGCCTTGTGCCGTTCTGCGCAATACGGCCTTGAATTCTGAGCGGACCGGCCCGGTGGACTCGGTAACGACAGCTGTCATACATTCGGTAAGCGGGATCCCGTCCGCGACGCCGCGCACGATGATATCAATGACGTCGGGCAATTCATTGGAAAAGATCCGCAGCCTGCGATTGCGCACATATGCGACGATCAGGCTGGCAAGCAACAGGCCGGCAGCGATGCCAATGATGATGGCGGCCTTGATATTTGCGAAGGCCAGATAGACGCTTCCTCCCGTCAGGATGCTCAGGATAAAGGCGATGCCGTAAAAATACTGTAGGGACCAGCCGAATTCCGGCTGCTGCAGGGCTTCGGCAATCGTCGGGCCAGGCCCGGTTCTCGCTTCGCTTCCGGAGGTCGGGCCAGCATTCCGGGCAGGACCATGGCTTTCCGTCACGCCAGTTGCCGGAACGGCAGTTTGGGCGGTGGTCCAGGCCGGGGGCGAAAGCCAGTCCGCTGTTTCATTGGCGCTCGCTACCGCCTTCGCTTCGAGTTCGGCCTTGCGCCGCTGGGCAACCAGCCGTTTCATCGTCAGATAATGCGCCGCCACCCCGGAGGTGACGAGCATGACGACCGGCAGGATCAGAGCAAGCAGATTCAGAAGCATTCAGAACTCATGGTCGAAACAGCGATCTTTCTGGAGGCGTTCCATTCTTTCAGCTACCGTATTTTTCCCGCCTGACCGGTATCCGATCAAGCGCCTTTCATACGGACGCACAATTGTCTACGAAACCCGCAACCATCTGCACTTTATGCTAGATTCCGTTCAGGATGATGGGAACCTAGCATGAAGTCGGCTGTTCTGTCATTGAATCGGTGCTGGCCGGGCCAGACGCCGCACCCCCTATCCCGTCCGCCTGGAGGGCTGGACGGGAAAAATCGGCTGCTGGAATGCAGCATTTGTCTTTCATCTCCGGCAGCGATGATGCTAAACCCGTTTCGTTCGTATTATCGCACGGTTTTCCCCATGATCCCGCCCAGCCTTGCCGCGCATTTCGTTCGTGTCCTCGCCGTTGCCGGGCTTGCCGCCGCTCTCGCCGGCGGTCTTGCAGCCTGTGGACGCAAGGGATCGCTCGAACCGCCGCCGCGACCTGAGGCGGTACAGCAGAAACCGGGCGAAAAGGAAGCTGCGGCGGACAAATCCGCCCCCACGATCCCGGCAGTTACGCAACCCACCCCGGATCGCGCAAAAACGCGCTTCATCCTTGATCCAATTCTGTAGATCTTAGACAATGCACCATTTTTCATACTCGCAAGGCGTCCTGTACGCCGAAGGCGTTGACCTGCGTCGGATCGCGGATTCGGTCGGGACGCCGTTCTATTGTTACTCCACGGCGACGCTGACGCGACATTACACTGTATTCGCCAAGGCATTTTCCGGCACGGATGCGCTTGTCTGTTTCGCCGTCAAGGCCAACTCCAATCAGGCGGTGCTGAAAACCCTGGCGGATCTCGGTGCGGGCATGGATATCGTCTCGCGGGGCGAGATGGAGCGGGCGCTACGGGTGGGTGTTCCGGCAAAACGGATCGTGTTCTCGGGTATCGGCAAGACGCGGGAAGACATGGCTGCGGCGCTGGACGCGGGAATTTACTGTTTCAACATCGAATCAGAGCCGGAGCTGCATGTCCTGTCAGAGGTCACGGTAGCGAAGGGCATCCGCGCGCCGGTGTCGATCCGCGTCAACCCGGACGTGGATGCCAAGACGCATAAGAAGATCTCGACCGGAAAGTCGGAAAACAAGTTCGGTATTCCGATTTCCCGCGCCCGTGATGTGTATGCCCTTGCCGCAATCCTGCCGGGGCTGGAAGTTACGGGCGTCGACATGCATATCGGCAGCCAGATCACGGATCTCGAACCGTTCGACAATGCCGCCGCGCTCCTCGTCGAACTGGCGCGCGACCTGATGCGGAACGGCCATCGTCTGCGTCATATCGATTTCGGTGGCGGCCTCGGAATTCCCTACCGCAACAGCGAGACGCCGCCCGATCCTATGCATTATGCGGCGGTCATCAAGAAACACGCCCGCGATCTCGGACTGACGCTCGTGTTCGAAACCGGGCGGATGATCTCCGGCAATGCCGGGATTCTGGTGACGCGCGTCACTTATGTGAAACAAGGCGAGGGCAAGACGTTTGTCATCGTTGACGCTGCCATGAACGATCTCATCCGCCCGACACTCTATGACGCCTGGCACGAGATCCAGCTCGTGGCCGAACCATCGCCGGGAACGGCAAAAATCACGGCGGATATCGTCGGGCCTGTCTGCGAGAGCGGCGATTTTCTAGCGCTCGGGCGCGAAATGCCCACCGTCGCGCCGGGCGACCTTCTGGCGGTGATGACCGCCGGGGCCTATGGCGCGGTGCAGTCCGGCACCTACAATACCCGCCCGCTGGTTGCGGAAGTCCTGGTGAAAGGCAAGGATTTTGCAGTCGTGCGGCAACGGCAGACCATCGATGACCTGATCGGACTCGACAGCCTGCCGCTCTGGCATACTTAATCCGAAAGACCGATCCATCCGGGATTTGCCGGGCTTGCGACTCAAAAAATGCGACGTGAGGCGATGAAGAATAGCGGCGACTGTGTTATGATCGGCCCTTCGCCCCGTTCGCGGGGCAGCGGAAAACGGCCCGGCCTGCCGTAAAGGCTGACGTGAAAGCGTTCCGGGCTTGATCCTGCGCCCTGTCCGGTTCTGTCATGTTTTGAGCGTTTTCGCGTGCGCCACCGGCTCATGTGGAAAGACGAAATTGGAAACGGACCCGCGCCGCCCATGATCGACGGAACAAAGATCAACGAAGCAACGTCATCCGGACCTGACAGGAGCCGTAAACGGCGCGCCGGGGCGGAAGAAGCGCGCGCTTATCGCGACCGGTTCGACGATCTCGTGGCCTGGACGCGCTGGACCCTGTGGTGGGAAGGCACCTGGCCGCTGTTATGGCGGATTGCCGGCATCGTCGGTAGTTTCCTCGTTCTTTCCTGGCTCGGCCTGTGGCTCAAGGCACCGCCTCTTGTTCGCCTCGGCGGCGTACTGATTGCCGCGGCGCTGCTGCTTCATGCCGTTTGGAAATTGATACGGGTGCGACGCCCCGTGCGTACCGCCGCAGTCGCCCGGCTTGATCGCGACAGTGGCCTGGAACACAATCCGGCACAGGGGCTGGACGACGAAATCGGCCTCGGCGGCGGCGATGTCGGTAGCCGGGCGCTTTGGACGCTGCACCGTCGCCGCATGGCGGCGAGCGTTGCCAGAATGGCATTCCCCACGCCTGCGCCGGGAATGCCGCGCCGCGACCGTTATGCAATCCGCGCCTTTCTGCTCCTTGCCGTGGTGGCGAGCGCCTTTTTTGCCGGGGAAGAGAGAACGGCGCGACTTAGGGCAGCGTTCGACTGGTCGGAGCCGATGGCGCAGCAGACGGCAGCGCGGATCGCCGGATGGATTGACCCGCCGCTCTATACGCATCAGCCACCGATGGCGCTGGATTTTTCCGGCAAGACCGCAATCGCGCGTGCGCCTGTCGGTTCGACGATCGTCGTCCGGCTGCCGGAAAGCGGCATGACGGTCAAAGCCGGTTCGGGGTTGGTTCCGCAGGTCAGGGAAACGGACGACAAGGCCGCCCCGGCGGCAACGCCCTCCGCCGAATCGCGCTTCACGCTGAAAGACAATGCGCAACTGAAAGTCCGCACCGGATGGTTTGGATCATCGTCGTTGATGATTCAGGCCATCCCCGACCGCCCACCGACGATCACCATCGTCGGCGAACCGAAATTCGACCGCAAGGGTGGCTTTACTCTGACCTATCGGGTCAAGGACGATTACGGGATAGCTTCCCTGACGGGTGCCGTCGCCAAGGCGGCGGCGTTCCCCGGCAAGCGCACCCTGGTGCCGCCGCCGGAAATTGCCTTCGTGCTGCCGATGCCGGGACCGGACGAGCAGACCATCGACTCGACGGCAGATGTCTCCGCTCATGGCTGGGCGGGCGCGCTGATTGATCTGACCCTCAACGCCCGCGACGAGGCGGGTCAGGAAGGGCGAAGCGAAACAATTTCCTTCACCCTGCCGCAAAAACTGTTTGCCAATCCGGTCGCCAAGGCGCTGGCGGAACAGCGGCGCAATCTCATCATCGATCCGGATAATGCCAGACGAGTGCAGATCGCCCTCGATGCGCTCCTGATCGCGCCGGAGGAGTTCACCGAGGATTCCTGGCTATACCTGAGTCTGTACGATATCGCCGAAAAACTGCGCCGAGCGAAGGACGATGCCGGTCTGCTCGCTGTCGCCGACGATCTCTGGGCGCTGGCGGTGGAACTCGACGAAGGGCGCTTGAGCGAATCGCAGCGAGACTTGCAGGCGGCGCAGGAGCGGTTGCGCGAGGCTATCGAACGCGGCGCGTCCGAGGAGGAAATCAACCGTCTGACGCAGGAATACCGCGAAGCAATGCAGCGTTACCTGCGCGATTTCGCCCGGCAGAACCGCGACAACCGCCGTCAGGGACAGGATGAGGCACGCAACGACAATTCGCGCAACATCACTTCGCAGGAACTGAACGACATGCTGAAAAAGCTCGAAGACGCCATGAAGCGCGGCGATACCGCCGAAGCGGAACGGCTTCTGGAAGAGCTGAACGACATCCTCAACAACCTGCAAATGGGTGAGCCGGGCAGCGGTAACGGCGATCCGCTGGCGGGGGAAATGGGCCGGTCGATGAACGATCTGAACAGCCTCCTGCGCGACCAGCAGAAATTGCGTGACGACACCTATAACAAAGGCATGCGCGGCGAAGGCGAGGAAGGTCAAGATCAAGGCCAAAACCAGGGCGAAGGTGGACAGGGACAACAACAGGGCGGCCAGCAGCAGAAACCCGGCCCCGGCCAGTCCCTGACCGACCGTCAGGAAGGCTTGCGCGGGCGGTTGCAGGAATTGCAGAAGGACATGAAGGGGCTTGGCCTTGAGAACGGCCAGGGCTTCTCCGATGCGGAGCGTGCCATGCGCGAAGCCGAACGGGCGCTACGCGACGGCGAGCATGGCGCGGCTGCCGAAGCGCAGAAGCGGGCGCTGCAGGGGTTGCAAAGGGGCGCGCGCGATATGGCGCAGCAGATGCGCGATCTCCTCGGCGATGGCCGCGAGACACAGCAGGGCGAGCGGAAGGGTGCGCCGCAGCCCGGCGGCGACGGTGGTAACAATCCGTATGCGAAATACGGCGATGGCAAGGGCAGCGAGCTTTCGCCTGCTGCCCGCGCCCGTAGGATCATCGAGGAATTGCGCCGCAAACTCGGTGAGCCGGAGCGGCGGCGCGAGGAACTCGATTATTTCGAGCGCCTGCTGCCGCCGAACTGATCGCCCGGAAGTCTTGCTGCTGCCCGACAAAAACACGGGACAAGGAAACGTTTGCCGGGTTCAAGGTTTTCCTTTGGCGGCGGCCGGCATTTTTTATAAGATCTGGTCCCGTTCACGTTATCGTTCGCATCCTGCCGGTCCGTGACGGTTCCAAAGGTCAGCTATGCCGTCCGTTTCTTCCCATCTGTCGCCGCTTCTGCCGGACCTCGGTCGTCGCACCCTGATCATGGGCATCCTCAACATGACGCCGGATTCATTCTCCGATGGCGGTGCTCATGCCGATTCGGCGGCGGCCTGCCACCATGCCCGCGTCATGCTGGCCGAGGGGGCGAATATCATTGATATTGGTGGCGAATCGACCCGACCCGGAGCGGAAGAAATCGGCGCGGACGAGGAAATCGCCCGTATCCTGCCGGTGATCCTGAAGCTGGCAGGCGAAATTTCCGCGCCTCTTTCGGTCGACACCTACAAAGCAGCGACTGCCAAGGCGGCATTGCGGGCAGGGGTGCGAATCGTCAACGATGTCTGGGGCCTGCAACGGGAACCGGAAATCGCCAGCATCGCCGCTTCGTTCGGTGCAACGGTAATCGTCATGCACAACCGGGCGGAAAAGGATGCTTCACTCGATATTCTCGACGATATGCGCGCCTTTTTCGACCGTTCGCTGACGATTGCCCGCGCGGCGGGCATCACGGACGAGCAGATCGTCCTCGACCCCGGCATCGGCTTCGGCAAGACTCCGGAGCAGAATCTCGTTATTCTGAACAGACTCGGCGAGGTAAAGGCGCTGGGGTTTCCGGTGCTGGTCGGCGTATCGCGCAAATCGTTCATCGGCCTCCTCACCGGGAGATTACCGCGGGAACGGCTGGCCGGGAGCTTGGCGGCGGGCATGATGGCCGTGGCGCACGGGGCCGATATCTTGCGTGCGCATGATGTGCGTGCGCATGTGGAAGCCTGCAAAGTGGCCGATGCCATCAGATCGAAGGGTTCGTAAATGACCGACCGCATTCTCGTCCAGCGCATCGCCGTGTTCGCCTATCATGGCGTCCATCCGGAAGAGGAGAAGCTCGGGCAGCGTTTCTTCGTGTCGCTTGATTGCGCCATCGACCTGAAGGAAGCCGGGGAGCGGGATGACTGGTCCCGCACCGCCTGTTACCAGAAACTTACCGAGATCGTTTCCCGAACGGCGACGGAGCGGCGTTTCCATATCATCGAGGCACTGGCCGAGGCGGTGGCGGGCGAAATCCTTATCGCCTTTCCGCGCATCGAGGCCGTGACGGTGCGAGTCGACAAACCTGCCGCTCCGGTTCCGGCGATCATCGACGGGGTGGCGGTGGAGATTACCCGCCGCCGGGCGGATTGAGCGGGCTGCTATGGCATCGTCCACGGCCTATCTCAGCCTCGGGGCCAATCTCGGCGACCCTGCCGTTGCGATCCGCCGCGCCATTAGCCTGCTGGCGGAATGCGAGGGAGTCCAGCTTGTTTCCTGTTCGCGCCTTTACCGTACGCCGCCCTGGGGTGACACGGACCAGAACTGGTTCGTCAATGCCTGCATCGCCATTGAAACCGGGCTGACACCGCACGGTTTGCTGCAAGCCTGCCAACACATCGAGCGGCGAATGGGGCGCGAGCGCACACGCAAATGGGGGCCGCGCCTGATCGATATCGACATTCTTGCCATCGATGGCGTAAGCTTAACAGACCCCGATCTTGTCCTGCCGCACCCTTATGCACACGAGCGTGCCTTCGTGCTGATGCCGCTCAACGATATCGCTTCCGACCTCATGCTGCACGGGCGGCGGGTTGCCGACTGGCTGGAAACAGCAGACCGGGCGGGAATCGAAGCATTTGAGGAATAAGACACGGCAGAATGGTTTTGTCCGATTTCCGTGGATTTTCCCGCCGTGGCTCTTACATAGCGGATCGGGGCTGCTTCCACATCATAACAGGGTTGCCGCGATGAACCGATGTCTCGCAAGTCTTCCGCTCGTTGCCTCGATCATATTCGGCCTGTCGATTGCCGATGCGTCGGCAAAGCCCGCCCGGCAGCGCTCCTTCGCTCCCGCCATGGTTGCCGTCACCTTCGATGCCGACCCCGGAACCATCCTCATCCGGACCCGGGAACGGAAGCTGTATTATATGCTCGGCAATGGCAGGGCGATACGTTATCCGGTTGCCGTCGGCATGGTCGGCAAGCAATGGAGCGGCTGGTCAATCATTGACGGCATCCATGTCGAACCCGCCTGGTCGCCGACACCGGAGATGAAACGGGACAATCCCCGTCTGCCGAATGTGATTCCCGGCGGCGCGCCCAATAATCCGATGGGCGTTCTCGCCCTTACCCTCACGGGCGGTGAATATGCCATCCACGGCACCAACCGTCCGGATTCCATTGGCCGCTTCGCTAGCTACGGTTGCATCCGCATGTATAACAGCCACGTTCTCGACCTGTCCGACCGTGTTTCTGTCGGAACGCCGGTGGTGGTCGTGCCGTGAGAAGTGTCAAACGGGTTCAGTTCTGCGGGTAATCGACCTCGTATTCCTTCCGGAACATACCCTGCGTCACGCGATAATGCTCTTCGCAGAAATCCATCATCTTGTTGTAGTCGTCGAAGTGGTACTTTTCGTATCCGGTACGATGTTCGGCAAGCTGTTTAACAGAACCGATGAATTCCTTGCCGATCATGAATTTCTCCACCTGATACAGCCAGAACAGGTTGTTCCGCAGCGGTTTTTTCAGGTCGTGCAGCCATTGCGCCAGGGCACTGCTCTTGAAGGCGTCACTGTTCTTCGACTTTGAAATCAGTTCGTGCGTGCATGGCAGATAATCGATGACGATCCAGGTGACGGTTTCGCCATCGGCGCTGTCGATGCGGCAATAGGTGCCGTGCATCTGGTCCGGGAACGGGGTGTCGGGATTGTTTTGATAAGGTGTTGGGGACACGGCGGTTTTCCAGTGCTGCGATTACGGAGCGGGCGCAAAACCGCCCGCACGGATTATGTCCGCAAGACACTGCGCCGCGCAAGCCTGTTGCACGGCGTTTTCCCTGTCTTGAAGCATTTTCTTGCGCTTAACCAATGCCTATTTCAACGTAAAATACCTTACCGATAAAGATCCGCTCGGCTCGGCGGCACCTCCGCCGGGCCACGCAGGCGGCGCGACACCAGCGTCTGGCAGATGCCGACGGCATTGCGCTCGAACGCCATCGAACACCCGGCAAGATACATCAGCCACATCCGCGTCTTTTCCGGCCCGACTTCACGCTCCGCCGCCGCACGGTTGGCGTTGAGACGCTCGAACCACAGGCGGCAGGTGCGCTGGTAATGCTCGCGCCAGCCCTCGACATCATGCACCTCGAAGCCGGAACGCTCCAGATTGGTGATCGACATGCCGAGATGGTCGAGTTCGCCGCCGGGGAAGATATAGCGGATCAGGGCGCGGTATTCCGGCTTCAGTTTGTTGAAGGCCTTCTCGGTTTTCTTGGCGCGACGGTGGATCGAGTGATGCAGATACAGGCCGCCCGGTCGCAGCAGGCGGTGGATGCTCTGAAAATATTGCGCATGGTTGGCGATGCCGACCTGCTCGAACATGCCGATCGAGGAGATCTTGTCGAATTGCCCCTCCATCAGCGTGTAATCGCACAATTCGATTCGCACCCGGTCCTGAAGCCCGAGACGTTCGATCTTCTCCTGCGCCAGCTTCGCCTGCTCCTCGGCGAGCGTCACCCCCACCGCCTCAACACCGTAATGCTGCGCCGCATGGCAGATCAGTGCCCCCCAGCCGCAGCCTATGTCGAGAAGCTTTTCGCCCGGCTTGAGGCGCAGCTTGCGGCAGATCATATGGAGCTTGTCCTGTTGCGCCCGGTCGATGTCGTCATGCCATTCTTTGAAATAGGCGCAAGTGTAGACCATTTCCCTGTCGAGGAAGAGTTTATAGAAAGCATTCGATACGTCGTAATGATACTGGACATTGGCCTTATTGGTTTCCGGCCTGCCGTCACGGGCGATTTCGTCGCCTTTGATGCCCGCGAGCGGCTGCGGCGCATCGGAGGGCGCGAACCAGAACCGGGCGGCAGCGGTGAGGATCTTCAGCTTACTGACCTTGCGCATCAGCTTGCCGACCTTGCCCTGCGGGCGCTGCGCCGCCAGATCGAAGATCGTGCCGTTGCGCAGGTCGATCCGTCCGGCGGCATGAGCATTAACGAGGGTATCGAGATTGGGCTTGCGGATGAGACCGGCGATGGCGCCCTCGTCGGTGATAGCGATACGCAGTGCCTGAGGGTCATAGCCTTCCGGCACCAGCGAGCCGTCCCACAATTCGAAGCCGAAAGCCAGATTCAGTTTCCGGTGCACATCGTTGAGAAGCGCCCGTGCCGCCTCCAGCCGTTTATTCGCCGCCATGTCGTTTTTCCGCTACAAGATCCATTGTCCATTTATGCTAGGCGCAGACGACGTGGTCTTGTCAAGAACAACCGGGCAACGCCAGGTCTGGTCAGATCGGGAAAAATGGCTTAACACGCCGGAGAGAAAAATCGTGTTTCCAATTTTTTCCGGCGATGGCTCTTATGGTGATGAGAACGTTTCGGGATAGCCTGTTCTGCCTGGTCATCGGGCCGTTTTTCGGCGTTTTCGCGCTGGTTCTGGCGCGTGGCACTTTCACGCTTATCTCTGGTGGTTATAGCGAGCTTCTCGATCTTTCGGGTAAGGTGCCGCTCATTCTGTTTTTCGGCTACATGTATGGGGTCATTCCTGCTTTCGTCGGCGGCCTGCTGTTCTCGCTGCTGACACAGCCGCGCCTTGCTTCCCTGACACGGCTGCGGTTCGTTGTTCTCGGCGGATTATGCGGTATCATATCGACATTTCTGTTCTGTGTCGGATTGAGCATTTTCATAAGCCTTAACGAATTCAACGACCGTGCCCTTACCCTGAAAGGTTTCCTACATAATCTCGGTAATCTTTCCGTTGCGATCCTTATCGGCGCTTTCGCCGGCCTGTGTTCCGCTTGGGTGTTGTGGAACTGGTACAAGCCGTTGGAACCGGCGCAAAAGTAAGTTCGGTCCGACGATATTGGGGCGTGGCTCCGTCTCAAAAAGCCGTGCCCGCAAAATCGTTCACGCTTTCCGGATAGTGATGCTCCACAACGCATCGCCGAGTTGGCGGAAATCGGTGACCGGATAACCGGCCTCCGCCGCCCAGCGCGGAAGGCTTTCGGTGGCCTGGGTGCAATCGAACTCTATCAGGAGTTCATCGCCCGTGGGCAAGACATCCATCGCCTGTCTGGCTTCGATCAGGGGAAACGGGCAGACCTGGGTGACGACATCAAGTTTTTTCACACTCATAAAGAGATTCCTTGATTTAAAACGGTTACGCCGGGGCGACGACAGGGGAGAGAACGACACGAGGGCGGACGAACAGCACATAGGAGGCGGCCCAGACACCGAAGAGAGTGAAAATGAGCGCCGTCCAGCCTTGCCAGGTCATCATCGCCGTCATCACCAGACTGTTGCCGATGGTGCAGCCACCGGCGAGGCTGGCGCCGAAACCCATCAGCAGGCCGCCGCCGAAACTGCGGATCGAGGTCGCCGTGTCGGCAGCGCGCAGACGGAATTCGCGGCTGCCCTTGGCGGCGAGGAGCGAACCGCCGAAGATGCCGAGCACGAGAAACACACCCCAGTTTACGAAGCTATTGTCGCCGGTAACGAGAAATTGCAGGATATTGGCCGTCGGCGTGGTGATGCCGAGACCGGCCATGCGACCCGTCAACTCGCTCAGCGGCCAGGCCAGCATGGCGATCAGACCGATCAGGCTGGCGGTTGCGAAGGGGTGCCAGCGTTTCTCGAACAGAATATGCGCCAGCCCTGCCTTGCGCAACGGCAGCGTGGCGATGGCGCGCTTTGGTTTACGCAATTCCCTGGCGGCGTAAAAAGCGGTTATCACGGCGAGTAGAGCGATGAAGATCCAGACCGGTTGACCGAGCGTATCGGCAATCGAGTTGTTCGGGGTCTGGAACGCCTTCACTTGCTTGTTGAAGCCGGCGAACAGGCTGGAACGCATAGTCGCGCTCATCAACATGTAGGCGGACAGGGCGATCATGCTGCCGATCAGCCCCTCTCCGGCACGATACCAGGTACCGGTGGCACAACCTCCGGCATAGACGATGCCAATACCGAAGACGAAAGATCCGGCAGCCGTTGCCAGCCATGGGAACGGCCCGACGGTGAACTGCACCGCACCGAGGGCGATCAGCACATAGACACCGGCGCTCTGGATGGCGATGGCGATCAGCAAGGCGATGAACATCCGGTTATCGCGGTCGATGTACATATCTCGAAAGCCGCCGGTGAGACAGAAGCGCCCGCGCTGCATGACGAAGCCTAGAAGCACGCCACAGAGCAAGCCGCTGATTGCCATATGGAGCATATCGGATTCCTTTTACACATTATTTTTAAGTTGAATTATTTAATTCACAAAATAACAAGTTTATTAAAATAATCCACATAAACTAAAGTTTCAAACATTCTGGACAAGGTACGCCTGACAAGCGATGTCTTGCATCCGTGCGTTGCGGTGAACAATGTCTTGCCAAAGTCAAGCAAGGCATTGACCTTTACCCCCTTTCTCCAATCTAACAGTCACCTCGAAACCGACATTTCTCTTTCCAGATGTAAGATCGCCATGTCTTCTTCGCTGCGTTTCCTTGCCATTGAAGCTTTCACCCTGAGCGAAGCACGAATCGAACATCGCTCTCTCGGCGAAGAGATCGCCGAACATGACCGGCGCTATTATCAGAACGATGCGCCGACGGTATCGGATGCGGAATACGATATTTTACGCAGACGCTACGAGGCGCTGGAGGCGCAGTTTCCGCAACTGCGTGACGGCGAGAGCCTGAGCCGCAAGGTCGGGGCGAAGGCGGCGGAGAAATTCGCCAAGATCCGCCATCGTCTGCCAATGCTATCGCTTGCCAACGGCTTCGAGGATGTGGAAGTCGGCGAGTTCGTCGAACGCATCCGGCGTTTCCTGCAATTATCGCCCGGTGCGCCGTTGGTCTTCACGGCGGAACCGAAGATCGACGGCCTGTCTTTGAGTTTGCGCTACGAGAATGGACAACTCGTCTCTGCCGCCACTCGCGGCGATGGCGAGGAGGGCGAAGACGTGACCAATAACGCCCGCACCGTTGCCGATATTCCGCAAACCTTGTCGGGCGGCGATGTTCCGGACATCTGCGAGGTACGCGGCGAAGTATATCTGTCGCATGCCGATTTCGCCGCCATCAACGAGCGGCAGGCAGCAGCGAACAAGCCGCTCTTCGCCAATCCGCGCAACGCGGCGGCAGGCAGCCTGCGTCAGCTCGATGCGAAGATTACCGCTTCCCGGCCCCTGAAATTCTTCGCTTATGCCTGGGGCGAAATGAGCGCCATGCCCGCCGGGACACAATACGACATGGCGATGCGGCTCGCCGCCTGGGGGTTCAAGGTCAATCCGCTGACACAGCGTTGCGCCGGCCTTGAGGACATGCTGGCGCATTACCGCAGGATCGAGACGATGCGCGCTGGCCTCGGCTATGATATCGACGGCGTCGTCTACAAAGTAGACGATCTTAATCTTCAGACTCGGCTCGGCTTCGTGTCGCGTTCACCGCGCTGGGGGCTGGCGCACAAGTTCCCGGCGCAGAAGGCGACGACAATCGTCGAGGGCATCGATATCAACGTCGGGCGCACCGGCACGCTCAACCCCATCGCCCGGTTGGTTCCAGTGACGGTCGGTGGCGTCGTCGTCTCCAACGCCACCCTGCACAACGAGGATTATATCAAGGGTCTGGGTGGTGACGGAGAGCCAATCCGCAACGGTGTCGATATCCGCATCGGCGACACGGTAGTGGTGCATCGCGCCGGAGACGTGATCCCGAAGGTGATCGACGTGGTGCTGGACAAACGTCCGCCGGATGCCGAACCTTATCGCTTTCCGACCATCTGCCCTGCCTGCGGCAGCCATGCGGTGCGCGAGGCCAATCCGCGCACTGGGCGGGAAGATGCAGCGCGGCGTTGCACCGGCGGACTGATCTGCCCGGCGCAGGCCTGCGAGCGGTTGAAGCATTTCGTGTCGCGGCTCGCCTTCGATATCGAGGGCCTGGGCGGACAGCGCATCGAGGAGTTTTTCGCTGAAGGGCTGATCCGCGCGCCGCAGGATATCTTCACTCTAGAGCGGCGCGACCGCGAAAGCCTGCAACGGATCGAGAACCGCGAAGGCTGGGGACGGCAGAGCGCCGCCAACCTGTTCGCGGCAATCTCGGCGCGGCGCAACATCGCCCTCAACCGTTTCATCTATGCTCTCGGCATTCCGCAGACCGGCGAGACCACGGCGAAACTGCTCGCCCGGCATTACGGTTTGTTCGAAGCATTACGCGCCGCCATCGGTACGGCGGCGGACAGGAAGAGCGAAGCTTATGTCGATCTCACCTCCATTGACGGTATCGGCCCGGTGGTGGCGCAGGCCCTGATCGAATTCTTCAAGGAAGCGCATAATCGCGAAACCCTCGACGCACTACTCGCCGAGGTAACGCCGCAGGCGATGGAGATAACCGCTGCATCGTCGCCGGTGGCGGGCAAGATCGTGGTGTTCACCGGCACACTCGAAAAGATGACCCGCGACGAGGCCAA
>JAVBRX010000102.1:0-5524 GCA_031547465.1 Microvirga sp.
CCGTCAGGCCCGGATCCTTCCAGCCGGTGAAGAGGTTCTGCAAATTCCACTCGCTTTGTCCGTGACGCGCGAGAACGAGAAGACGGTCCATGCTCAAACTCCTGCCCATAATGTCCATATGTGCGCCGCGTCTAAAAAACGCGCCGCCTGCCGGATGAAACTCTATCAGATGCCTGCCAGATCCAGAACGTCCGCCATGCCGTAATAGCCCGGTTTCTTGTCGAAGGCCCATAGGGCGGCCTTGAGCGCGCCGTTGGCGAAGATCTCGCGGCTTTCGGCGTGGTGCGACAGGCCGATCCGCTCCGACGGTCCGGCGAAAATCACCTCATGGTCGCCGATGACGCTGCCGCCGCGCAGCGTCGCGAAGCCGATATCGCCTACCGGACGCTGCCCGGTATGGCCGTCGCGGCCTTTGACCGAGTGCTTCGCCAGGTCGATATCTCGCCCCGTCGCTGCCGCACGACCGAGCATCAGCGCCGTGCCGGAGGGAGCATCCACCTTCAGGCGATGGTGCATTTCGAGAATTTCGATATCGAACTCCTCGCCGAGAATTGCTGCCGCCTTTTCCACCAGGGCTGCCAGCAGGTTGACGCCGAGCGACATATTGCCGGATTGCACGATGCGCGCATGCCGGGCCGCCGCATGGAGCCTGGCGAAATGGTCGTCACCAAGGCCGGTAGTGCCGATCACATGGACGATACGCGCCTGCGCGGCGAGCGCCGCACAGGTAACGGTCGCATCCGGCGCGGTGAAATCCAGTACGCCGTCGGCAGCGGCAAATGCCGGCAACGGATCGTCTGTCACCGGGATGCCGGCTTCGCCGCAACCCGCCAGCCGTCCGGCATCCTGCCCGAGGACGTCAGAACCGGGCCGTTCGATGGCGGCGACGAGTGTGCAGGCGGGCCGCTCCAGCACCGCCTTGATGAGCATCCGCCCCATCCGCCCACCCGCACCGACGACGACGAGACGCATCGGGGGCTTCGTTTCGGCACCGGCCATTGTTTTCCTCCCTTGCTGATTTTCCAGACCCGGCTGGATCTCAGCCCGGTTGAATACCTTCATACCCTTCGATGACGATGCAATCCAGCACCGCACCGCCTTTCTGTAAGGCTTTGGCGGCTTTGTATTCCGGGGAATTCCAGCAGGCGAGCGCCACCTCGTAGGAGGGGAATTCGATGACGACATTGCGCTTGCGGCTCGTCCCCGCAAGAGATTCAAACCGTCCACCGCGTACCAGGAAACGCCCGCCGTATCTGGCGAAGGCGACGCCGTTGGCGGCAACGTAATCCTTGTACGACGCTTCGTCGCTCACATCGACCCGCGCCACCCAATATCCCTTGGCCATTATCTTCTCCGAGAACAAAACCGATGCAAGCACGGTAATTACAGGGCCGCGGCAATCTCTTCAACGATCGCTTGCGCAGCGTAGCGCGGATCGGCAGCTCCGGTGACGGGGCGGCCCACCACCAGCAGGTCCGCTCCCGCCGTAATCGCCGCGCCGGGGGTGACGATGCGTTTCTGGTCGCCCGCCGCTGCGCCTGTCGGGCGGATGCCGGGGGTGATGATCAGATGATCCGGGCCGATCAATGTCCGCACCGTTGCGGCTTCGGTCGCGGCGCACACCACGCCGTTGAGGCCCGCGTCGCGCATCTGCATCACCCGCCGCGCCACCAGGGTGGTAACAGTGCCATCATATCCGGCATCGCGGCAATCGGCATCGTCGTAGGAGGTCAGCACCGTTACGGCGATCACGTTGAGGCGCGAGCCCGCCTTGCCTTCCGCTGCGGCACGCATCGTCTGCGGATAGGCATGCACCGTCGTCAGGTCGACGCCGAGGGCGGCGATGGAGCGGATGCCCTCCGTTACCGTGTTGCCGATATCGTGCAACTTGAAATCGAGGAACACCCGCTTGCCGGCGTCGATCAGGCTGCGCGCCAGATTGATCCCTCCGGCAAAGCCGAGTTGATAGCCGATTTTGTAAAAGCTTGCGGCATTGCCGAGGTTTTCGACGATCCGTCGCGCCTCTTCGACAGAGGATAAATCGAGGGCAACGATCAGACGATCACGGGGGCTAAGAGTGGAGCGATTCAGTGTCGGCATGGAAAATCCCGGAGCGGCGGGCGAGAAAGACGATCAATGACCCACACCGTTGCGGCGGTAGACCCAGACCCGCGCCGGCGGCAGATTGAGCCAGATGCGGTGCGAGCGGCTGGTGGAATAGCGGTCCGGCTGCGTCGGAATCGGAGGTACGAGGGCGTAGGTGAACTGGATGAACGGAGCGCTGTCCCCCATCAGGTCGTGCGCCTCCTCCATCAGGGCAGATCGGATCGGCAGGGGCTTGGTGAACAGTGGCAGGCTGGAGACGGTAGCTGCTGCCGCCCCCGACAGGGTGCCGTCCAGCGTCTTGCGCAGCATGTAGGCGTCGCCCTGCACCACGGTCGCCTTCGGAAAGCGGCGGCGCAACAGCGTGCAGAATTCCGGGTTGAACTCCACCAAAATCAGGCGCTCTTCGGCGATGCCCCGTTGCACCAGCGCCTGCGTTACCGGTCCGGTTCCCGGCCCGAGTTCAATGACCGGTCCGGTGCTGTCCGGTTCGACATAGGATGCCATGGTGCGCGCCAGAACCCGGCCCGAAGGCATGACTGCGCCGGTCATCAATGGCCGTTCAACCCAGGAGCGCAGAAACCGCGCTTCATCAATCAGCTTGTCCTTGTCGATGGGATGTCCGCGCAGCGTCCGCTGGCGCGAGGATTGCAAGACGTGAACCTTTGCGAGGGGCTTGAACCGCCCGTGTTTTGTCTTGTCCATAATGGGTCTGCGACGCTCCCCTCGCGAGACGACAAAAACAGGATTGGGGGCGGCGTTTCCAGGCTGCCACCAGTCTAGCCAATTCGTTGCTCCGTTCTTGCGAACGCAACCGTCATTTGCCTGATTGCCCAGTCGATTCGTATCTGAAAACCGCCTGGATGGAAATAACCTTACGCCAAATAACCTTATATCGAGAATATTCCATGGAATATTTCACGTTACAGGATGGTTGCCGGATCAACTTCCGGCCAGACCATCGAAGAACTCCTTTACCTTGGCGAAGAACCCGGCGCTTTCCGGGTGGGTTTCGCCGGAGCTTTCCTTGTCGAATTCAGTGAGCAGCTCCCGCTGCTTGCGGGTGAGCTTCTGCGGCGTTTCCACCACCACCTGGATGTAGAGATCACCCCGGTCGCGTGAGCGCAGGATCGGCATTCCCTTGCCCTTGAGGCGGAACTGCTTGCTGGATTGCGTGCCTTCCGGCACCTTGACGAGAGCCTCGATGCCATCGAGGGTCGGCACCTTGAACTCGCCGCCAATCGCTGCCGTCACCATCGAGATTGGTGCACGGCAGAAGAGGTCGGCCCCGTCGCGCTGGAAGAAGACGTGCGGTTTCAGCGACAGGAAGATGTAAAGATCGCCCGCCGCACCGCCGCGAATTCCCGCCTCGCCCTCGCCTGTAAGACGGATGCGCGTGCCGTCCTCTACGCCCGCCGGAACATTGACCGACAACGTGCGCTCCCGCGTCACCCGGCCCGCGCCTTTGCAGGAGGGGCAGGGATCATCGATCACCTCGCCACGCCCGTGGCAGTTCGGGCAGGTGCGCTCGACCGAGAAGAAGCCCTGGCTGGCGCGCACCCGGCCATGGCCGCCGCAGGTCGGACAGACACGCGGCTTGGAATTGCTCTTTGCACCGGTACCGGAACACGCCTCGCAGGAGACAGTGGAAGGCAGCTTGATCGTTGCCGTCTTGCCGGCGAACGCCTCTTCGAGGGTGATCTCCATGTTGTAGCGCAGATCCGCGCCGCGCTCGCGAATGTTGGACCGCCCGCCGCCACTACTGCGTCCGCGCCCTTCGCCGAAGAAATTCTCGAAAATATCTGACATGAAATCGGAAAAATCCGGCCCGAAACCAGGGCCGCCCGGCCCGCCCGCGTTACCGTTGGCGAAGGCGGCATGTCCATAGCGGTCATAGGCGGCGCGTTTCTGCTGGTCGGATAGGATCTGGTAGGCTTCGTTGAGTTCCTTGAACTTGTGCTCGGCAGTCTTGTCGCCGGGGTTCTTGTCCGGGTGGTGCTTCATTGCCAGCTTGCGGAAAGCAGATTTCATCTCCACTTCCGTCGCCGACTTGGAAACCCCGAGTACTTCGTAATAATCCCGCTTTGACATTGCTTCGCCTTCAACCGCAACCCGGCCCGTAAGATGGTCGCCGCACCGCTTACCTGCAACCGGTCATGAATACGCCAAAACAGGACCCGGCGTCGGATTGCGCCGAATCCTGCTTGAAATCCCCGCGCAGGCCGCTCTGCGACCTGTCCCCGACCCCGTTCATGCAACAGGGATAAAGGCGTGGCGACACTCGGTGCGTCGCCAATACGCCCTTATTTCTTCTTGTCGTCGTCGACTTCCTGGAAATCGGCGTCGATCACGTCGTCCGCCTTGGCTTCGGTGCTGTCCGCGTCCGGCTCGGCGGAAGCGGTTCCTTCACCCGCCTGTTGCGCGGCCTTGTACATGGCCTCGCCGAGCTTCATCGACGCCTGCATCAGGTCGGTGGTGCGGGCCTTGATCGTTTCCGTCTCTTCACCGGCAAGCGCCTTGCGCAGCGCGTCGATGGCGGTCTCGATGCCCTGCTTGTCGTCGAGGCTCACCTTGTCGCCGTATTCCTTCACCGATTTCTCTGTGGCGTGAATCAGCGCCTCGCCCTGGTTCTTGGCGTCCACCAGTTCGCGGCGCTGTTTGTCTTCGGCGGCATGCGTCTCGGCCTCATCGACCATACGCTTGATATCGCTGTCCGACAGACCGCCGGAAGCCTGAATGCGGATCGCCTGCTCTTTGTTGGTCGCCTTGTCCTTGGCGGTGACGTTGACGATGCCGTTGGCATCGATATCGAACGTCACTTCGATCTGCGGC
Source organism: Microvirga sp. (assembly GCA_031547465.1). Lineage (GTDB taxonomy): Bacteria > Pseudomonadota > Alphaproteobacteria > Rhizobiales > Beijerinckiaceae > Hohaiivirga. The sequence continues at coordinate 4,936 of JAVBRX010000102.1, forward strand.
ACGCCGCGCGGTGCGGGCGGAATACCCATCAGATCGAACTGGCCGAGGAGCTTGTTATCGGCGGCCATCTCACGCTCGCCCTGGAAGACGCGGATGGTGACGGCGTTCTGGTTGTCGTCGGCGGTGGAGAATACCTGGCTCTTCTTGGTCGGGATGGTGGTGTTGCGCTCGATCAGCCGCGTGAACACACCGCCGAGCGTTTCGATGCCGAGCGACAGCGGCGTCACGTCGAGGAGTAGCACGTCCTTGACATCGCCCTGCAACACGCCCGCCTGGATCGCCGCGCCCATGGCGACGACTTCGTCCGGGTTTACGCCCTTGTGCGGCTCCTTACCGAAGAAGGTCTTCACGACCTCTTGGATTTTCGGCATCCGGGTCATGCCGCCGACCAGCACCACTTCCGCCACTTCACCTGCTGTCAGCCCGGCATCTTTCAGCGCCTTGCGGCACGGATCGAGGGTGCGCTGCACGAAGTCGTCGACCAGCGATTCGAACTTCGCGCGCGTGAGCTTCATCGTCAGGTGCTTCGGGCCAGTCTGGTCGGCCGTGATGAAGGGCAGGTTGATCTCGGTCTGAGCCGACGACGACA
>JAVBRX010000032.1:0-10904 GCA_031547465.1 Microvirga sp.
ACCGATACTACGGTTGTAACAAAACGTACATCACAGACATAATAATCTCCCCAAAGCCGATCTATGATCGCACGGTCTCAAAAATTATCAAAAACAAGCACCACAAGGATCTCCAGATAGAAATGTTTACAGTCGAACGAAACGATTCCGGTTGCTTCCTGGCCACGGTGCTGGAGCGCGTGCAGCCCAAGGGCTGTGAGAGCGGAGGCACCGGAATGACCGTAGATACCGAAAACGCCGCATTCCTCGCGCAGCGTGTCGCCATCGAGATCGTCGTCGATGGGCTGATCCGCCGCCTGGCCATAAGACATGGTATCATCCCTTAATGAACGTTCTGCACCGGAGACCATGAGTCGCCAGCGACCTGCTTACAGGCAACCGGATACAACCCGATATTCGGTTGTGCGATGCCAGACGGAGCAGAAGCCGGTTCGGCCAAGCCCGATTCCGTCCGGTTCGTTACACGATGCGCCCCTGCCTTTAGAGCAGGTGGCGCAAAAGGGAAATATCTTTTCCGCAAGGATATGGCGGTGCTTCCAGGTCCGTTACTGCGGTTGGGCGGGAGGCGTATTCCCAGGCGCAATCTGATTTTCTTGATCTCCCGTGCCGTCATTTTTGGGCGTTTTCGTGTTCGTGAGAAGACCCATCACATAGTCAGGAAGAACCGCTTTGATTGTTGTTTCTACATACTTACCGCTACTCTCGAGCATAGGGCGAGTACGGGCATCCTGAATCCAGGCTGGCGGTGGACCCTGAAGAAACCAGCTCAGGATGATCCAGCCGAGGACGCACAGAAATAATCCGCGAACGATGCCAAAAACAAATCCAAGCGTTCGGTCCAGGGCACCGATCTGCGAATCGAGGACAATATCCGAAATTTTAATGGTGATGAGGGAAACAACGAGCAGTGTCAAAAGGAAGACCCCGGCAATCGCCGCAATCAGGGCCGCTTTCTCATTGGTGATATGTTTCTGGACATAAGGTAGAACGGATGGGAACAGGAAATAGGCTGCAAAGCCGGCGACGACCCAGGCTAGGATGGTGAGAATTTCGCGGGTCGCTCCGCGAACCATCGCCAGAATGGCGGAAATCACGGTGACGCCGATGACGACAAGATCAAGTGCTGGCATGGGAAGCTGCATTGCTGACAACCTACAAGAAAACGAAACTTGAAAATGGAAGCTTGGGGAATGGATATAACTGCACTTACGCGCGACGTCATCCTTTGAAGCTGTACATGGATACTTTTTCTTTACCTCGAAGCGCAACCCCGGCAACCAGATCGGCGATATGGCCGATCTGCGTTGCAGGGAGCGGTGGTTTTTCGCCTGTTTCTTTCCTGTCGGATGGAATTGTCGCCGAAGTAAAACCAAGTTTAGCGGCTTCCTTCAACCGGCTTTGTGCATGAGAGACTGGACGTACGGCTCCGGACAGGCCGAGTTCACCGAAATATACCCCACCTTCATGTAAATCTGCACCGGTGAGCGACTATATCTAGGCCGCAGCGGCGGCAAGGTCTGCTGCCGGTTCGGAAATGCGCAATCCTCCGGCGACATTGAGATAAACGTCATGCATGCCGAGTTTGATTCCGGCATGGGCTTCAAGCACTGCCAGAACCATGGCGAGGCGACTTTGATCCCAGCCGACGACGGCGCGGCGCGGCGTACCGAGTGAAGTCGGCGCAACTAGTGCCTGGATTTCGACCAAAAGCGGGCGGGTTCCTTCCATTCCGGCGAAAACGGCGGCTCCAGGGGCAGAGGAGTCCCGTCCGGATAGAAACAATTCCGACGGATTGCTAACCTCCCGCAAGCCTTGGTCGCTCATTTCGAATACGCCGATTTCGTCTGTCGGCCCGAAACGGTTCTTGACAGCGCGCAGGATGCGGAAATGGTGCGCCGCATCGCCCTCAAACGAGGCGACGGCATCGACCATATGTTCCACCACGCGCGGTCCGGCAATCTGCCCGTCCTTGGTGACATGGCCGACGAGGATGATGGCGGTGCCGTGAGTCTTGGCGAAGCGGATCAGGCTCTGGGCGCTGCCGCGTACCTGCGTAACGGTGCCGGGGGCGGATTCCACCGTTTCGGTCCACATGGTCTGGATCGAGTCGATCACTGCCAGCGCCGGAGGCTTTCCCTGGCTCAATGTGGCAATGATGTCTTCGACATTGGTCTCCGATGCCAGTTCCACCGGTGCCTGCGCCAAACCAAGCCGTTCGGCACGAAGGCGGATTTGTGCAATAGCTTCTTCGCCGGAAATATAGGCGACCCGCTCGCCGCGTCGGGCGAGGGCGGCGGAGGCTTGCATCAAGAGTGTCGATTTACCGATTCCGGGATCGCCGCCGAGAAGAATGGCCGAACCTTCGACAAAGCCGCCGCCGGTCACGCGGTCAAGTTCCCGGATGCCGGAGATGAGGCGCGGGGCTTGCCTGGTTTCACCGGACAGGCCTTCGAGAGGAAATATGCGCCCTTTGGCGCGAGACGGGCGCGTGGCGACCGGACCGACATGGCCGGCAGTTGCTTCCTCGACTATTGTGTTCCAGCCGCTGCAGGCGTCGCAACGCCCTTTCCAGCGGTTGAATACCGTGCCACAGCTTTGGCAAACGAAGGAACTGGTCGGGCGTTTTGCCACCTTTACGTTCTCCCGCCCGTGTAGTGTCGTGCATAACGCCGCCCGAGGCTGGTCAGTATCTCATAACCGATGGTCCCGGCGCGGCGGGCGACCTCGTCGATTTCAAGGCCGTCGCCGATGAATGTCGCCTCATCCCCGCGTTTAACGAGGTTCTCCGGCACATCGGTGACATCGAGGACGATCAGATCCATTGAGATAGAGCCGACGATCGGGCAACGCTGCCCGCCGACGACTGCCGCGCCGGAAAGGATGCCCTGTAAACGTTTCTCATCGGTACTGCTTGCGGAGCGTGGATATCCGTCCGCATAACCGATGGAGACCGTTGCCAGACGGCGCATATCATCCGTCTTCCACCGAGCATTATATCCGACAGTAACCCCGGCTTCGACCTGCCGCGTTTGCAGGATCAGGCCGGTGAGGCGGATGGCTGGCCGCATTGGATTGGAGCGGAAAGGCGTCGGATTGCCGCCGTAAAGCGCATAACCGGGGCGCACCAGATCGAACAGTGGCACCTGAGGAAGAAATATTCCAGAGGAATTGGCAAGTGACGCGGGGATATGCGGGAAAGCCTCTCGCACGGATCGAAACGTTTCGATCTGCCGAGCGTTGTCGGGGTGTCCCGGTTCCTCGGAACTGGTGAAATGGCTCATCAGCAGAGCCGGCTCGAAATCGGCGAAGTCCAAGGCGGGATTAAGAGCGAGGGCTTCCTGTAACGGCAGACCCAGCCTGCTCATGCCGGTATCGATATGCAAGGCTGCTGGAAGGCGCACGCCGGTCGCGCGGCAATAGGCGCTCCATTCCGCCAGTTCCTCAAGCGAACCCAGAACCGGGCGCAGGTTATGACGCGCGAACGTTTCCGCCTGTCCCGGAAACAACCCGTTGAGAATGTAGATCACGGCGTTGTCGTCAATGGTGCGCGCCTGTTTTCCCTCGCTCGGATGGGCGACGAAAAATACTGAACAACCGGCTTGTTTCAGTGTCGTCAGAGCCGGTCCAAGACCGGTGCCGTAGGCATTAGCCTTGACGACGGCAGCGCAGATCGCGCCTCCAGCCCGTACCCGATTATGCAGTTGTCGCCAGTTATCGGCAAGCGCCGATTGGTCGACGCTCAAAACGCCGCCCACCTCTCCAGGAACGATTGATTCTGCGTGTTTGCTACCTGTCACGAAGTTCTCGGGAGATTTGGTTGATGGGACATTTTCCCATTTGGCTATCGATACGACGCTGGAAAATACGAAAATGGAGAATTCAGGATGCGTTAGTCTCCTTAACGCAACCTTTCCTCAAAAAACAGACTGCTCGCAGGCTGTCAACCGAACCGGTCCGGCAGCTTGTCTTCCTCGGCGAGGTTGGAGAAGCGGGTGACGTCGGCGTGGAAAGCGAGTTGCACCGTTCCTGTCGGGCCATGGCGCTGCTTACCGATGATGACTTCGGCTCGTCCGTGGGCCTTCTCCATCTCACTCTGCCACTTGAAATGCTCTTCCGTGCCGGGCTTAGGCTCCTTCATCTTCAGGTAGTATTCCTCGCGGAAAACGAACAGCACCAAGTCCGCGTCCTGCTCGATGGAGCCGGATTCGCGTCAGTCAGAGAGTTGCGGGCGTTTGTCGTCACGGGATTCGACCTGACGCGACAATTGCGACAGGGCGAGGATCGGCACGTTCAGTTCCTTGGCGAGCGCCTTCAGGCCAGTGGTGATCTCAGTCATTTCCTGCACACGGTTGTCGCCACGTTTGGAGGAGCCTGAAAGGAGTTGCAGATAGTCGATAACCAGCACGTCGAGACCGCGCTGTCGTTTCAGGCGACGGGCGCGGGCGGCAAGCTGGGCAATTGACAGTCCGCCGGTCTGGTCGATGTAGAAAGGAATGGTGTGCATCAACCGGGCGGTATCGGCGATCTTGGCAAAATCGCCATCGGTGATGTCACCGCGGCGGATCTTGTAGGATGGGATTTCCGATTGTTCGGCGATCATGCGGGTGGCAAGCTGTTCCGCCGACATTTCAAGCGAGAAGAATCCGACAATGCCGCCGTTTACCGTTTTGAGGGAACCATCCGGCTGTTTTTCGCTCCGATACGCCTTGGCAATGTTGAAGCCGATATTGGTGGCGAGCGATGTCTTGCCCATGGCTGGACGTCCGGCGAGGATTACCAAGTCGGATTGTTGCAGTCCGCCCATCATGTGATCGAGATCGTTGAGGCCGGTGGCAATGCCTGAAAGCTTGCCCTCACGCTTGTACGCGTTGGCGGCCATGTCAATGGCACCGGTGAGGGCGTCCGAAAACTTCAGAAATCCGCCATCGTAGCGGCCCGTTTCAGCCAGTTCGTACAGGCGACGTTCTGCATCCTCGATCTGGTCGCGCGGCGTGCTTTCAACCGGCGCGTCGTAAGCAACATTCACCATGTCCTCGCCGATGCCGATCAGACGGCGGCGGACAGCAAGATCGTAGATCGTGCGGCCATAATCCTCGGCGTTGATGACTGTCGTCGCTTCTGCCGCCAGACGGGCGAGGTATTGCGACACCGTAAGACCGCCGAGATCGCTATCACCCAGAAAGGTCTTGAGGGTGATAGGGGTTGCTACTTTGCCTGCCTTGACGAGGGCGCTCGCGACCTCGAAAATCTTGCGATGTAATTCTTCGAAGAAATGCTCGGGCACAAGGAAGTCGGATACCCGGTAATAGGCGTCGTTATTGACGAGGATGGCTCCGAGCAACGCCTGTTCGGCGTCGATGTTGTGTGGCGAAACGCGGTAATTCGCGGCGACGGTTTCCAGTCGGGCGAGCAGGGCATTCGCGTTGGCCATTTCATCGAATCCGATGGTTTGAGGAACGACTGACGACGAAAAATCCCCCAACCCCGGAAGCGAATGCTTCCGGCGAGAAACTGAGTCCAGGTTGATCTGAGCGCCGATGTGTTCGGGTACTATTAAACCGAATCGCTCAATGAGCATCAGGAATCAGATTTCGTCCCTAATCTCCCCGATACTCACATTCGCGACAATTATTTTTTCGACAGCGTTTGTTGCGGTATTCACGCAACAGCAGAGGCTAACGGTCTCAGAAGAAATAGAAAACTGATCGTCTGCGTCTTGTGAATCGCAACAGGGACGAATTGCGAGACTATTTTTTACAAAAGTCCCTTGCTTTTAAGTCAGTTTTGCGACAGTCGCCGCAGTAATGGGTAACCTATTGATATAATGTGTTTTTTCTTCAGTTCATTATATCGGCGATTCAACCTTGATGGGTTAAAAGCCTGCGGCCCTGAAAGGGGCCGCAGAACTTAAAAACAGTAGGGGTTTGAAAGTATCGCCCTGATCCGAAAACGGGAGATCAGTGCTCGTCGCCTTCGGCATCGGCTAGCGCGGCACCGACTTCGAGGCCGAGTTCGGAGAGGTCGGTTTCCTCACGCGTCGTTACAGTTTCGCCACGCGCCTGACGCTCGGCTTCCTCGGGGCTGCGGGCGACATTGATGAACACAGTCGACTCGACTTCCGGGTGCAGATGTACCGGAACTGTGTGCATGCCGAGCGTCTTGATCGGATGATGGATGACGATCTGGTCGCGGGAGACGCTGAATCCGCCCGAGGTGATGACATCAGCAAGGTCACGGCTCGACACTGAACCGTAGAGAACGCCGGTCTCGCCAGCCTGGCGAATGACGACAAAGCTCTGGTTGTTCAGCTTCTCGCCGACCTTCTCCGCCTCGGAGCGGCGCTCAAGGTTGCGGGCTTCCAGTTGGGTGCGCTGCGCTTCGAACCGCTCCTTATTCTCTTTCGTCGCCCGCAGGGCTTTGCCGCGCGGCAGGAGGAAGTTGCGGGCATAGCCGGCGCGAACCTTGACGGTTTCGCCCATCTGGCCCAGCTTGGCGATGCGCTCAAGAAGAATGACGTCCATGATAATCTCCAGAAAGAGTAAGGGTTGTCTCAAAAGGTGGAAAGAGGTGGATTGCCGCCTCCGGGACCAATCCGGCGGCGCAGGTTGAAGAGGGTATCGGCGATGCCGCACAGGGTGAGCAGCGCGGGGGTGATGGTGGGTAGAAAGAGAACCGAGCCGTAAAGCGCCAGCAGGAGTATGGGGCGGATGGGGTTGCTGCGTGTTATCGCATGGATGACAGCCAGCCCATGCAGGCAGAAAACCGCTACCATGCCGCCGGTAAGCGCCATGCCAAAAATACCGGGAAAGCCATCGAGAAAAGCGGCACAGATACCGACTGCCATAAGAAGTGGGGCGGAAATCTTCGGTGCCGGGGCGAGATAAGGCGCAGTCCATGGACGCGGAAGCCGCCCGGAGGCAAACACTGATTTTCCGGCGAGATACAGGTTGAGCGCGAAAAAAACCGTGCTCAAAAATCCGCCAATTAGAGGCGTGATCCGCGCCACGGCTTCGATGAATGTTTCCCAGGTTACGTCAGCGGGAAGGGTCGGCAGGGGGTAGGGTGAGGACTGCAATTGTGCAAGCAGAGATCGAAGTTCGGCCCGTAACCCGTTTCTGTATTCCTCATACCCGATGTTGCCGAAATTGCTGAGCAGTGCAGGAATGATCAACCCTGAAAGGACGCCGCAGATGCAGAGGAGGGAGCCGATGGAAAACCATTCGACCGTTGCGCTCTGCTGGCGGGCGAGCAACGCCAGATAGGCGAGTATCCAGGCCGGCAACCCGACGTCTACGAGATAGACGATGGCTGGGGTGAAACTATTTGTTTCACTGCCCGGAACGGCAATCAGGATCAGGGCGATAAATGCTACGCCGATTGCGGCAAGCCCCCAGCGATGCCGCCAACCCAAAGCCGCAATCATGATCGGTAAGGGGGATAATATCGCCAGCATCCCGCCCGGGAACGCTCCGGCAGCGGAGGCCAGATATAAAAGCGCAGAGCACAGACCGGCTCCAATGGCGATGGGGATCGGATATATCACTTCGGCGCTGTCCCGCTGCTGTGGCAGGGTTAGAAGCGGCTTGCCGCTTCAGCGAAGCCCGGCGGAGTTTCACCGCCGGACGGTTAGTTCAAGCCGAAAATACCTTAACTGATGACGTAAGGCAGAAGGCCGAGAAAGCGGCTGCGCTTAATCGCCCTGGCGAGTTCGCGCTGCTTCTTGGCGGAAACGGCAGTGATGCGGGAGGGGACAATCTTGCCACGCTCGGAGATATAGCGCGAGAGCAGCTTGGTGTCCTTATAGTCGATCTTCTGCGCACCCGGCCCGGAGAACGGGCAGGTCTTGCGGCGACGGAAGAACGGGCGGCGGCCTCCAGCAGAGGCGGCGGAGCTGTTACCGGCAAACGACATGATTAATTCTCCTCGTTCAGATCGTCGCCCATGGAATCGTCGTCGCGGCGGCGGCGGTCCTTGCGATCGTCACGGTCACGCTTCTGCATCATCGCCGACGGCTCGGTTTCGAGTTCCTCGACGCGAATGGTCATGAAGCGAAGGATGTCTTCGTTGATGCGCATCTGACGCTCCATTTCCGCCACGGCGGCGGGGGGAGTGTCGAGATTGAACAGCGTGAAATGCGCCTTGCGGTTTTTCTTGATCCGATAGGCCAGGGATTTCAGCCCCCAGTTCTCGATTTTCTCGACCTTGCCGCCATTGGATTCGATGACGCCCTTATAAGTGGCGACCATCGCCTCCACCTGTTGCGGGGTTGCGTCCTGGCGAGCGAGAAAGATATGCTCGTACAAAGCCATGATGGGCCTTTCCATGTGAAGCCGGTTTTTGAAACCGACGTAAGGCCCGGCCTCAATGGACCGGACCCGGTTTTCTCGCGTCGTCGGCGCCAAGCCCTCCGAGCCACAAGGCCCGAGCGGGTGATCGAAGGCGGAGACACGGGACGCTGGACAATGCTGGCTGTAAACCGTTGCATATGTCCTATGGGCAATAGCCCACCGTCCGTTCAGCCCCCGGCCGGAGCGAACGCGAACCTTGCCCATAGTCGAACAATGGAAAGAACGCAAGATTTTTCCGTAAAAGTCTTGCAGGGCGCGTGTCATTGATCTGTCCAGCACTCTGTTGCCGGATTACGGGGATAGAATTCGGGCTTGCCGAATGGTCCCGCTGCCCCCATGTTCTGCCAAGCCTTTTGAAGGAACGACACAGAATGATCATCGGCATCGGTTCTGATCTTTGCGATATCCGGCGTATTGAGCACAGTCTGGAACGGTTTAGCGACCGCTTCACCCATAAGCTGTTCACGGAAGCGGAACGCACCAAGTGCGACAGTCGGGCAGCGCGGGCGCCTTCCTATGCAAGGCGCTTCGCCGCCAAGGAGGCTTGCGCTAAAGCCCTTGGTACCGGCCTGAGCCATGGCGTCTTCTGGCGCGATCTTGAAGTGGTCAATCTGCCCGGAGGGCGTCCGACCATGCAATTGACCGGAGGAGCGTTGCTGCGCCTGAAGGCGATGACGCCGGTCGGGCATCGTGCAGTCGTGCATGTCAGCCTGACCGACGATCCGCCCGTCGCCCAGGCTTTCGTCATCATCGAGGCGCTGCCGGAATAGCGGTTGACGGCGGTGGAAAGTATTCAGCACGTCTCAAATCGGCCATATCTCTCCGTTTGACCACTCACGGCACCCTATCCGGTTGCCAACCCTATCCGGCTGATTGCAGCGACGTTGCGAAGATGGGGGGCTTGGGGTAGAGCAGGGCGTTCGAGTGGGAATTTGCATTCTCCGGTATCCAATCCGTGTTCTTTCGCGGATAAGACTCTGGAGTGTTCAGCGCATGATTGACCGGAATAGCGGTTAAAACATGATGCTTTGAGCCGGTGCAGAAGCAAAGGTGATGACGGTGGCCAAAACAACAACTGATAAACAGGAAAACAAAGTTCTTGAGATCGTAAAGATCGGCATCGAAGCAATCATCATTGCGCTCGTTATCAGAACATTTCTGTTTCAGCCCTTTAATATTCCATCCGGATCGCTGATACCCACATTACACGTGGGCGATTACATATTTGTTTCGAAATATTCTTATGGATATTCGCGCTATTCATTCCCAATCGATATGTCGTTTCTGAAGGGGCGATACTGGGCCGCCGAGCCGAAACGCGGCGATATCATCGTTTTCAGGCTGCCGAAGGACCCATCCGTGGATTATATCAAGCGACTGATCGGTTTGCCCAATGATAGAATCCAGATGAAGAGCGGGGTTCTTTACATCAACGGTAATCCGGTGCATCGGGAACGAACCGGGACATACAAGTATCTTCAGATCGACAAGAGAGATAATGGAAGCATCATTGGCGAGAGAGTCATTTCAGCTGAAGAATACCGGGAAACCAACCCGGAAGGTCTGTCCTATACGGTGATCGAAGCCAATGGCGACCGGGGGGCGAACGACAATACCGAGGAGTTTCGCGTTCCTGCCGGACATTACTTCATGATGGGCGACAACCGCGACAATTCGCAGGATTCCCGCGTCATGAGCGAGGTCGGTTTCGTCCCAGCGGAAAACCTTGTCGGGCGGGCGGAAATCGTCTTCTTCTCCGTGGATCAAAGGGCGTCGGCGCTGGCGTTCTGGAAATGGCCATGGTCCGTGCAATGGGATAGGCTGTTCAAGGTGATCCGGTAAGGCGATGGCTGGGCGGCGCACGGACGAGTTTCAGGAGCTTGAGAAACGGCTGGACTATCGCTTCTCCGACCGGGCCTTGCTGATAAGGGCGCTGACCCATGTCAGCGGTGTGGATGCGGCGTTGCGCGGTAATTACCAGCGGCTGGAATTCCTCGGCGACCGGGTTCTTGGCCTGTCCATCGCTGCGATGGTTTTTTCGGCTTATCCGGAAGCGACGGAAGGGGAAATGTCGCGACGGCTGGCGGAACTGGTGCGTCGGGAAACTTGTGCCGAAGTGGCGGAAAGCTGGGGACTTGGCAAGTTCATAAGGCTTGGTACCGGCGAGGCACAGACCGGAGGGCGCAAAAACCGCACCATCCTTGCCGATGTGTGCGAGGCGGTTCTCGGTGCCGTCTTTCTCGATGGCGGTTATCTGGCGGCGCGGGAACTCGTGGAACGGACGTTCACGGAGCGGCTTTCCGCGCCACGCCGACCACTACGGGATGCCAAGACGGCGTTGCAGGAATGGGCGCAGGGGCTTGGCAAGCCGCCGCCGGTTTATGAAGAGGTAGAACGCAGTGGCCCGGATCACTCACCGAACTTCGTCATCGCCGCACTGATTGCCGGTGTCGACCGAGGATTGGGCGAAGGGCGGTCGAAACGCATCGCCGAACAGAATGCGGCCATGTCCGTTCTCGTCCGGGAAGGGATCTGGCGAAACGACCAGGATATGAA
>JAVBRX010000006.1:0-32113 GCA_031547465.1 Microvirga sp.
ACTGTATCCTCAAGAGCGCGGTGGCGGCGCATGATCGCCAGCGCCTCATCGAGATCGCCCTCGCCGAGATCGCCTTTCTCCAGAACCTTCGACCAGAAGGCGCGCTCGGCCTTGCTGCCGCGCCGATAGGACAGGACGACCGGAAGCGTAATCTTCCCCTCGCGGAAGTCATCGCCGACGTTCTTGCCGAGATGAGCGCTGGAACCGCCATAATCGAGGGCATCGTCGATCAACTGGAAAGCGATGCCGAGATTCATACCGTAACTGCGGCAAGCCGCTTGCTCCGCCTTCGGGCGGTCGGCGATCACCGGCCCAACCTCGCAGGCGGCAGCGAACAGTTCCGCCGTCTTGCAACGGATCACGGCGAGATAGGCATCCTCCGTCGTCTCCATGTTCTTGGCGGCGGCAAGCTGCATTACCTCGCCTTCGGCGATGACAGCAGCGGCGGTGGAGAGAATATCGAGCGCCTGTAGCGAACCAACCTCGACCATCATCTTGAAAGCCTGGCCGAGGAGAAAATCGCCGACCAGAACACTCGCCTCGTTACCCCAGCGGATGCGGGCCGCAACCTTGCCGCGGCGCATGTCGCTCTCGTCCACGACATCGTCGTGAAGTAGCGTCGCCGTGTGCATGAACTCAACGCTCGCCGCCAGCTTGACATGCCCCTCATCACGATACCCGCTCAGGGCGGCTGTCGCCAGCGTCAGCATCGGGCGCAGCCGCTTGCCCCCGGAAGAAATCAGATGGTTCGCCACTTCCGGGATCAGCGTCACGTCGGAGCCGGTTCGCGACAAAATCATGCCGTTCACCCGTTGCATGTCGTCAGCGACCAGACGGACCAGAGCTTCGATGCTTTTGGCCTCAGCGGTTTTATTATCCAGCGGTACGACAACGCCCACGTTCGCGACCCCAAGTTGCGGCTCTCGAAGAGTTAGAGCGGATTGCGTTTACAGGAAATAGCCAGGGTTGGCTATTCGGTGGAGTTCACGAAAAGCAATTTTTCGTTACCTTTCGCGAAGCTAGGGCATGTTTTGCGCAACCGCACATTCCCCCACGAAAAATGCCTCACGACATTCATCTCGATCCGGAAACGCTCAGGCAGCAGCATCCTTATGCCTTGCAAGGCGCCGGGCATTCCTTGCGTTACATTCATCTTCTCCGTAAATGCAACCATCCTGTTGAACCACAGATACCGCCTGAGCAGACTGAACTGGGAGAACGATCTTGACCGGCGAAGCCCCCAAGGTTGCAGCAGATTCCCTTCTGGCGGGAGCTGTTACGCTGTTGCAGCCTGTCAAAGGACACCGTGCCGGAACCGACGCGGTGCTTCTGGCAGCGGCAGCAGCACCTCTGGCCAAGGGTATTTTGATTGATGCCGGAGCCGCCAGCGGAGCAGTCGGCCTGATGGCACTGCGCCGTAACCCTGGAACGGAAGCTATTTTCATCGAGCAGGACGCATTTCTGACGGAACTTTGCCGTCGCAATATCGCCACCAACGGACTGGCAAACGCACGAGCAGTCACGGCGGATATCCTGAATGCGAAAGTGCTGGCGACTCAAGGCATTTCCGGCGGCATAGCCGACATGCTCGTCACTAATCCGCCGTTTCTCGACCCGGCCCGCGCCCGGCTTTCCCCCGATGCCGGGCGAACCGCCGCTCATGCCTTGACGAATGGAACGCTGGCCGACTGGATCGCCGCCTGTGCGCGTCTGCTCAAGACCAAGGGCTTACTACACCTGATTCACCGCGCCGACCGGCTCGACGACGTTCTCGCCAGCCTGTCGAACGGCTTCGGTTCCATCCGGATTCGCGCCATTCATCCAAGGGCGGAAGAAATGGCGATTCGCATCGTCGTGCGCGCCATCAAAGGAGGAAAAGGGCCGCTTGGCATCGACCCACCCCTCATTCTGCACGATGCAACGGGGTGTTTCACGCCTGAGGCCGCCGCCCTGCATAATGGCTCGCAGACCGGGCTGTTCGAGCGTATGAAGATAAAAACATAAATCCCGCCGATACATCTGCATCGGCGGGACCATTATTTCAGCACCTGTTCAGGTGGGTATCAAGAGTATGCCTCAGCGGCAAACCCGCACGGAGCGAACGATGTAGCGATAGCCGTTCCAGGCCCGCTTACGTTCAACCCAGCAACGTACCGCCGGGCGGGGAACTGGACGAACGACGGTGCGGCCATAAACCCGGCCACGACGATAATAATCGTTCCGGTAATATTGAACCGTCTGTACGCCATTTTTCTGAACCTGGGCAGATTCGACGGCTGCGGCGGGAACCATAGCCGCCTGGGCCGGAGCAACAGCCATCGATCCCAGGCCAATCATGGCCGAACCAATAAGACCTAAGAGAAGCTTGCGCATGTGTATCCTTTCCACGTTCTGAAGCCCTGTCGAGGCCGCGTTCCACATCTTGGATCTGGAGTCGAACCCGCACCTGCGACCTTAACATTATCGTCGCATTGATAAACCGTAACAACTGAATAATCCGTTGCCGGCTCATTCATCCGTAATTCATCTAAACTTTGCCGCCGGATACTGAATTTCCTTGAAAACAAGGCGGCAGACGACACTCTCGTCAGAGCGGGGGAAATATTTTCACGTTTCGTCAACCGTGTTCGACAATAATCAGCGCTCCGGACTACAGGAGGTTCCCCCGTGCCCTATGCAGTCATCGACCGATTGACCGCTCTCATCCCTGCAAGGTTCCGTTCAAATCGCCCTACCGTTCCGGTGGTCCGCCTCTCCGGAGCCATCGGTGTTTCCCTGCCGCTGCGGGACGGACTGACCCTCGCTTCCTGCACTTCGGCCCTGGAGCGTGCGTTTGCGACCAAGGGCGCGAAAGCTGTAGCCCTCGTCATCAATTCCCCCGGCGGTTCACCGGTGCAATCACATCTGATCGTCAAACGCATCCGCGCCCTGGCAAGCGAAAAATCGCTGCCGGTCTATGCCTTCCTCGAAGATGTGGCGGCTTCCGGCGGCTACATGCTCGCCTGTGCGGCGGACGAGATTTACGCCGACCCATCTTCGATCATCGGCTCCATCGGCGTTATTACCTCCGGTTTCGGGTTTACCCGCCTGCTCGATAAAGTCGGCATCGAGCGCCGAGTTCACACCGCCGGCGATCACAAGGCAATGCTCGATCCGTTCCAGCCGGAGAACCCGGACGATATCGAACGCCTGAAGGAGATTCAGGCCGAGATCCACAAGGCATTCATCGCCTTGGTCAGCGAGCGGCGTGGCGAGCGGCTGAACGACATTGCGGGCGATCTGTTCTCGGGCGCATTCTGGGTCGGTAATGCCGTGAAAGAACGCGGCCTTGTCGACGGCTTCGGCGATCTGCGATCCATCTTGCGTGAAAAATTCGGCGACAAGGTCGATCTACGGCTGACTCCCGGCAAAAAGCCGCCCCTTCTCGCCCGCCTGATGGGCCAGGGAACCGCGCTTGCCATGTCCGACGCCGGAGCCGTTCTGGCAACGCTGGAAGAGCGGGCATTGTGGGGACGGTTCGGGTTGTAAGGTCAGCTTCCCTTGAAACGCTGCCTTATCGCCCGAACATCAAGCCATCGTCACAAGTTGCAAGGCATTGAGCATTGCATGGGCGGAGACAAAGGGCCAGAGCATTGGCCGCTTCATGTACAGAGCGCCCCAGCCGCCCCCGAGGACGATGGCGACAATCGCTCCCGTCAAACCCTGATCGAGAAAGTATCCGAGGCGGATCATGGTGCCTGCGGCGATGGCCGTTCCGACATAATCGCCGGGGTATATTCTGGCGAAAACCGCCTGCGTATAGCCGAGCAGAAAAAACTCTTCGAACATGGCACCGATAATGGAATAACAAAGGATCAGAGCCATCGGCAGATTATCGGCGAGCGTCATGGACGCCGATGCCTGCCCTTCGGTTTCGGCCATCGTCTTTACCAACGGCATAAGAAACTGAAAACAAAGAAAGGTCAGGACGAACAGAACCACACCGAAAGCTGTTCGCCCTAAGGTTATATCGAGTTGAAAATCGTTCGGACGCCAACCTCGCCACCAGAGGAACACGACCGACAACCCGCCCAGACCAAGGTAAACACCGATCGTGGCAACGAGGGCATCGGCAGTAATCGTTATCGAAGATTGCGAGCCGGTTGTATCCGCAAACAGCGCCTGCGTGATGGACGGCAACAGGAAAAGCGAAAAACACAAGGCCATGATGGCCAGATATTCGATAACGTATTGCTTCCGTTCGCTCATGACGGCCCGCCGTGCCCATAATTCATGTGCGACCGTTCTCCCGGAACCGGTAGCCGTTCATCGCATCGTATCCGGATGCATCAACCACGATCCGAAGCATCCGGCAAGAAGCTGAATATTCCAGAGCCACAGAAAACCAGTCAACCACCAGCCGGGGGGCATCCCCCGGCCCGCTATGAACTCTGCTCTCATACCGTTCTATTCGCCGCGTCGCTAAGCGGCGGCGCCGGCGTCCATTTCAGGATCGGATTGCGGGCGGCGCGGGTCTCGTCGAGGCGGCGGCGCGGCGCGTGGTAGGGCGCGCCGGTGAAACGCTCCGCATCGCCGCGTTTTGCCGCCATGGCTAGATCGCGCAAGGCAGCGATGAAGAGATCAAGGGAGGCTTTCGATTCCGATTCCGTCGGCTCGATCAGCATCGCGCCATGAACGACCAGTGGAAAATACATGGTCATCGGATGATAGCCCTCATCGATCATCGCCTTCGCGACATCGAGAGTGGTGACACCGGTATCCTTGAGCCACGTATCGTCAAACAGAGCCTCGTGCATACACGGTTTATCGCCGAACGGAGCACTCAGAAGGTCGGACAGGCAGACGCGAATATAATTGGCGGACAACACTGCATCCTCGGATGCCAGCTTCATACCGTCGCCGCCATGTGACAGCATGTAGGTCAATGCCCGCACGAACATGCCCATCTGGCCGTGGAACGCCGCCATTCTTCCGAAAGCCGTGCCTTCGGAAACGTCCTCCACCAGTTCGAGCATCCCATGCGTCTCGCGCACGAACGGCACCGGCGCGAACGGGGCGAGACGGCTCGACAACACCACCGGCCCGGAACCGGGACCACCGCCGCCGTGCGGGGTGGAGAAGGTTTTATGCAGGTTGATGTGCATGGCGTCGATATTGAGATCACCAGGGCGGACCTTGCCGACGATGGCGTTGAAATTCGCACCGTCGCAGTAGAAATAACCGCCCGCCTCGTGCAGGGCCGCGCCGATTTCCGCCACATCCGGCTCGAACAGACCGCAGGTATTCGGATTGGTGAGCATGATCGCCGCCACATCCGGGCAGAGAAGCGCCTTCACGTCCGCGAGTGCGACTCGACCATCTTCCCGCGCCGGAACCGGCTTGACGGTGAAGCCGATGGCTGCGGCGGTCGCCGGATTGGTGCCGTGAGCAGATTCCGGCACCAGCACGACTTTGCGCGTCGCGCCCTCGCCCCGGGCGGCGATGGCTGCCTTGATCGCCATCATGCCGCACATTTCGCCATGCGCCCCGGCCTTCGGCGACAAAGCCACCGCTTCCATGCCGGTCAGCGCCAGCAATGTGTGCGCCAACTCATTCATGAGCCGCAAGGCCCCCTGCGCCGTGGAGACAGGCTGCAACGGATGCACATCGGCAAAACCGGGCAGCCGCGCCATGCGCTCGTTGAGCCGGGCGTTATGTTTCATGGTGCAGGAGCCGAGCGGGAACAACCCGGTATCGATGCCGAAATTCATCTGCGACAGCCGCACGTAATGGCGCACCGCCTCAGGTTCCGACAGACCGGGCAGGCCGATGGACGCTTTCCGCTCCAGCCCGCCGAGACGCGGCGTGAATGCCTCCGACTCATCGAGATCGACGCCGCTGACATCGACGCGCCCGATCTCGAACAGCAGCGGCTCAAGCTGCATCAGGGCGCGATTGCCGGTAAAGGTTTTATGGTTTGCGGAAGATTCTGCCACATTGCCCGCATTGCTGGGGCGTCCCTGATCGTTCATCATCATAACACCTCCCGCAAAGCGGCGATGAAAGCGGCGCGGTCGCTGTCAGTCGTGATTTCCGTCGAGGCGACGAGCAGGAGATCGTCCAACCCCGCCTTCGGTAAAAGCCGCGATACCGGCACACCACCGAGAACGCGGCGCTTTGCCATTGCCTCGACCACATCCGCCGCCGGTTTCAGCAACTTCAGCGTAAACTCATTGAAGAACGCCTTGTTGAGGACGCTCACGCCCTTCACGTCCGCTGCCATCTCCGCCAGTTTCACGGCATTGGCGTGGTTGATCCGCGCCAAACGCCGCAACCCGGCCTCGCCGAGGAGCGCCATGTGAATAGTAAAGGCGAGGCTGCATAGGCCGGAATTGGTGCAGATGTTCGAGGTCGCCTTGTCGCGGCGGATATGCTGCTCGCGGGTCGAGAGCGTCAGCACGAAACCGCGCCGCCCTTCGGCATCCACCGTCTCGCCGCATAACCGCCCCGGAGCCTGGCGGATGTATTTGTTCTTTGTGGCGAACAGACCGAGATACGGCCCGCCGAAATTGAGCGCGTTGCCGATGGATTGTCCCTCGCCGACGACGATGTCCGCCCCCATGTCGCCCGGCGGCGTCACCAGCCCGAGGGAGACCGCCTCGGTGAAAACGGCAATCAACAACGCACCGTGCGCGTGCGCCTTGTCGGCAAGCGCCTTGAGGTTACGCAGATTGCCGAATACATCCGGCGTCTGCACAACGACACAGGAAACCGTATTGTCGATTTTCGAGAGTAAATCCTCCTGCCCCATCGGGTCGGGGAGCAGCTTCATTACCTCGCCACCCGCCATGTCGGAGAGCGTCTCGACGACCTGCACATAATGCGGATGCAGCCCGCCGGAGAGCAGCGCCTTATTGCGCTTCGTCACCCGATGCGCCATCTGCACGGCTTCGGCGGTTGCCGTCGAGCCATCATACATCGAAGCGTTGGCGACCTCCATACCGGTCAGCGCCGCAACCTGTGTCTGGAACTCGAACAGGTATTGCAACGTCCCTTGCGCGATTTCCGGCTGATACGGTGTGTAGCTCGTCAGGAACTCGGAACGCTGGATCAGATGGTCCACCGAGGCCGGAACATGGTGCTTATAAGCCCCTGCGCCGCAAAAGAACGGCACGGACGACGCGGCAACACTTTCCTCCGCCATGGCGGAGAGAAGACGTTCAACCTCCATCTCGCCTTTATGGCGCGGCAGGTCGAGGGGCTTTTGCAGGAGCTTGCCTTTCGGCACATCAGCGAACAGTGCATCGACGGTCTTGACGCCGACCCGCGCCAGCATGTCGGCGCGATCCGCATCGGTCAGGGGAAGGTAACGCATTCTGGCTCCAGCCGTTTACAGCGTTTCAACACACGGGATTGCGCTAGTGGTACGGCCGAAGCAGATGGTTCCCATCCGTTTCGACAAGTCGTCCCACCAAATCAATATTTCGTGGGCACGATCAATCGAGGGTCTTGAGATAATCACGATAGGCGCTTTCATTCATAAGGCCTGCCAGTTCGCCGGGATCGGAGATCCTGATCTGCATGAACCAGCCGTCGCCAAGCGGATCGTCGTTGACGGTTCCGGGTGAGCCTTCGAGGGAGGCGTTGATCTTCACCACCTCGCCGCTGAGCGGCGCATAAAGCTCGCTCGCCGCCTTCACGCTCTCGACCACGGCGCACTCATCGCCTTTGGCGACACTTTTGCCCAACGGCGGCAGTTCGACGAACACCACATCGCCGAGTTGCGCCTGCGCGTAATCGCTGATACCGACGGTGCCGACATCGCCGTCGACACGGATATATTCGTGATCCTTGGTGTAATGGATGCTCATTTTCGTTTACCCTCTGGATAATTCTATCAACGCTTATAGCGATGCGGCACGAACGGCATCGCCACGATTTTAGCCGGAAGCGGCTTGCCGCGCACGATCAGATCGACGCCGGTACCGATTGCTGAAAATGCTCTGTCCACATAGCCCATGGCAATCGGCCCGTTGACGCTCGGACCGAAGCCGCCCGAGGTGATCGAGCCTATCTCCCGGCCATCGGCGGCCTGAATGATAGTGCCTTCCCGCGCCGGAGCGCGACCTTCCGGCAAAATGCCGACGCGAACCCGCACAGTTCCCTCGGCAATCTGCTTTTGCACGAGTGCCGCCCCCGGAAATCCGCCTTCCTCGCGACGGCGTTTCTGGATCGACCACAGCAATCCGGCATCGACCGGCGTCGTTGTCGTGCCGATGTCGTGGCCGTAGAGGCACAACCCAGCCTCCAAGCGAAGAGAATCGCGCGCACCGAGGCCGATGGGCTTCACCTCGTCATCCGCCAGCAACGCCCGCCACAGGGCGACGGCGTTCGCAGCGGCAACGGAAATCTCGAACCCATCCTCGCCGGTATAGCCCGAACGTGACACATGGCACACAAACCCGGCAACATTGGCGGGCTTCGCCGCCATGAACGGCATATCGGCGACATCCGCGCTGAGGCGGCGCATTACCTCCACAGCGGACGGACCTTGCAGGGCGAAGAGCGCCCGATCGTCCGCACGCTCCAAACGCACATTCTGCGGCAGATGCGCGACGATATGGGCGCAATCGGCATCCTTCATCGAAGCGTTCAGAACCAGCATCAGCCTGCCGTCATCCACCGCATCGACGGAGCGCGTTACCATCAGATCATCGAGGATACAACCTTTAGCATCCAGCAGTTGCGAATACCGTTGCCGCCCATATGCCAGGGAAAGAATGTCGGCGGGAACCAGGGCCTCAAGAGCGCGGGCAACCGTTTCGTGGTCGGGGGCTATCAGGAACGCCTGCCCCATATGCGATACATCGAACAGACCGGCATGGGCGCGAGTCCAGAGATGTTCGGCGATGATGCCGGTCGGGTATTGCACCGGCATGTCGTACCCGGCAAACGGCACCATGCGCGCCTGAAGCGCCAGATGTTCGGCATGGAGCGGCGTGCGGGCCGGTTGTCCGGTCGTCTGAAAATCGGCCATGTCATCCTCGGTCATACAGGCGGGCAAAATCGTTCCGGGCCGATCCCGGCCCGTTAACGCCCCCTCTGTCTCGAGGACCTGAGAGATTTCCCTTGGAACAAGCACGAAGAGGCGCGCTTCATTCCTCAGTTACCCCCGTCGGTGAGCGGCGCAACGCGCCGCTGCTTTCCAGAGTGCCAGCTCCCGCGCGGTCCTGAAGCCTGAGCGTTTCCGGGGCGGTTGCGCCTTCGGCGCCGGTTACGCGACAGCGAACCGGACTCTTCCGCGGGGATCGTAAGCCCTTTTGTTCATAAGGGCAGCCCTTAGCGAGTCAAGCCTGCGCATCGGGCAACATCAGGCCGTCCCGCACCTTTTTACGACCATGCCGCAAGGCAGTGCCAATCATCCCCATCGTTATGCGCCCGATTCCGGCAATTGTCTTGCCCGGCAAGGTTCCGGCTGGCACACATCGCAAACTGGCGAAGGCTTACTGTTTCAGTGAGAAAACCGAATCGCTGCTGCCTGCATCAGTCAGGGCTGATGCAGGCCTGAGCAAATGCCAAGTTCATTGATATTCGCACGAAAGCCGTCCGGAGGCGGAAATGAAGAACGTTGCCTTGATCGTGCAAAAAACCTTCGCGGAGAATGGCCATATCCGCTGGCCAGCTGTAGCCATCGCCCTTCTCGCCGTCATCGCTATTGTCTGGATCAGCGCCGGAGTGATGGCGATCATCAACACGCTCATCGCCGGAGCGCTCCTCTATACCACGTTCCAACTGGTTCAGACCACCAACCGTCTGGCGGATCTGACCCAAACGCTCGCCGACAGCGCCGAGGCCCAGGCGAAAAGCGCCGCTGCACAAGCGAAAAGTGTGGAGATGCAGGTGATCGCACAGGAACGGAAAGACCTTATTGAAGCAATGAAAGGCTCAAACCATCTAAAAGACATCATTGCCGATATTAAAAATATTAATAACACAGATAATTCCCATAAAATTGGCGCATATCATGAAAATATATTATACAACTTAAATAAAATTAATATTATTGTTGGAGCATTTAAAGATTATGCGCTTAATTGCAATCTCCCATTACCCGGAATTAAACTTATTAATAGAATATGCACAAACTTTGAAATCTTGTCAAACCTCCCCTTGCAACTCAATATAACAAATGAAACTTTTAAATTAAACAAAATACCAGAATCTGAAAATGATATTGTTAATCTTTTAAATAGAACAAATAGACTTCTTAAAGATTTTGATTCAATAATCATTGAAAGACAACAATAAATTTGACTAATATAAGAAACATAAATTCAGATCAACCTCAGAATGCCTCTTTTACTCCTGCGGCAAAGCTCGTGACCCAAGAAACAGTATGCTCGTCCAGTTCAATGCGCAAGTTTATGTGAATGAGTCCAGAGCATTCCGCCTTGTCAGCGCCCGCGTCTGCCACCCGGCGCACCACCAAGACCGACGACGATCTCGAAGGAATTGACGTGCGCGGCGGGGATGGTCAGATCCTCTTCGACAAGCTGGAACTCACCCTGCGATGTCTCCGAAGAAACGGTTGTAGGGACGCTCTTCACCCGTTGGGCCAGAACCGTGTCACCATCTTTCAGGACGATGCGCACCGGCACATTATATGTCCCGGCCCGCCCACCGGCACCGACCAGCACAAGGCCCATCACACCGACTTTCACCGTCACCGTGCCGTTCGGCATCAGCAGACATTCGCGAGCAAAGCGGCGCAGCACAGCCTGACTGCGCGTCAATGCGCTCTCCGATGAGCGACCGGAAATCGAAATCGCTGCGCCGCCTTCCATCACCTCGACGCGCGGGCAATAGGTATCCGGTGACGGATCCACATCCGTGACAACCCTCGCACCAGATTCAGCAATCTTGCTGCCGCCGAATGAAAAGAAATCCGTGAAACCGCCGCCGTCGCCAGACGTCGTGCCGCACCCCGCCAGAATCGCCGCCAGCAACCCAGATGCCAACAACCCATTCAACCGAACCATGACGCCCCCTTATGTTGTACTCAATACACCTGCAAAAACCGCTTCACCGCTCACGGCAAATTCTCGACCCCGGCGGCAAATCCGGCAAGCGAAATCGGCAATCCGATCCCTTTATCCGTTGTCGGATAGATGATGATCGAAAACCCGCTGCTGGTTTTCAACTGCTCGATAAACTCATTATTGGCCAGAGTGGCGATGCAGCCGACCACAGCACAGCGGGTGAACGGTAGCCTGCCTTTCGACTCGCCATTCACTAAAAGATCAATTTCCTTTTGCAGCATGACATTCAGCGGCGAAAGAAAGCGAATGAACCACATTTTTCCGTCAGTCGCCTTGTAAACGGAAACGCGCAGGAACAGACCCGGATAATCCTCAGCAACGACATATTGCTCAAGCGTACATTGCTCGCCGAGCGCACCCATCGGTGTCTCGCAGCGCAATTTCCAGTCGCCGTAAGTTTCCTTGATGGCTCCCTGGGCAAGAGCCGGCCCCACCGCGAACAGACCTGCCAGAACGGCAAAGGCAGCCACCATCCGGCGGGTGAAACGCAATTTCGACGGCACCCATGAGCGCACCATGCAGGTCTCCCAAGCTTGATTCATGCCGTGACTTCAACTGTCAATCGGCATTTTTTTGGCCACCTGTTCGGATCATGCTGGCGATCTTCTGTCAAGCCGTGATCCGACACCGGTTGAGCTTTCCCCTTCCCTGTCGCTGGTGCTCGCGAAAGCGTGACCCGCCTTTTTCCGGTGTGGACTTCGCTACCGGCACACTGAAAAAGTTTTTTAAATCAAGGCGCTAAGTGCAGGGCCGGTTTTGCGACGCGGCGCTCGGTCCGATTGAAAGTCAAAAAAACACCATCTCCGCCGGATGTAGGGGCGGTCAAACCGCAGGTACGCCCTAATTGCGGGAAAACAAAAGCAAAGCTTTGCGCCGGGGAGCGCCTCAAACCATGCAGACGACAAAAAAATACCTGTTCCCGACCCTGTTGCACCGTTGTCTCCTTGCCGGAGACTTCCGACCGATCATCGCCGGAATCCTCACATTCATTATCTTATGCAGCGTAACAACGGTAGCATTCGCTGAGGAAACAGGGCAGCCGACTACACCCTGGCAGATCGGTTGGCAGGAGATGGTGACGGAAACGAGCCGTAGCGTGGCGGAGTTTCACACCTTCCTGATTGCGATCATGGCCGGGATCGTCATTTTCGTGCTGGCGCTTCTCGTCACCGTGATCCTGCGGTTCTCGGAAAAGCGCAACCCGACCCCGTCGCGCACCACGCACAACACGGCGCTCGAAGTGGTGTGGACCATCGTGCCGGTACTGATCTTGGTGGCAATCGCCATCCCCTCGTTCCGACTGCTGCGAGAACAGCTTGTGCCGCCGCCGCACGACATCGTTATCAAGGCCACCGGCTATAGCTGGTATTGGGGCTACGAATATCCCGCCGACCAGGGCGGCTTCTCCTTCCAGTCGTTCATGCTCGACGATGCCGCGCGCAAGCCCGGACAGCCCCGGCTGCTTGCGGTCGACAACGAGGTTGTCGTTCCGGTCAACAAAACGGTGTTGTTGCAGGTCACTTCGGCGGACGTGATCCATTCCTTCGCTGTTCCCGCCTTCGGCGTGAAGGTCGACGCCCGCCCCGGTGCGCTGACCGAAACATGGTTCAAGGTCGAGCGCGAAGGCATTTATTACGGTCAGTGTTCGGAACTGTGCGGCAACGGTCACCCTTACATGCCGATTGCCGTGCGTGTCGTGAGCGAACCGGAATACTCCGCCTGGCTTAAAGATGCGAAAAAGAAATTCGCTTCTGGCAGCACCCTCCCGGCGCAGTTCGCCGAAAACCGCTGATCCCTAAAACTCCTTCCGTTTTGCTTGTTTCCCAGGCTTTCCCAGGCTTTCCCAGGATTCCGTCATGTCCGACGTTGCTCACTTTCCCGTCCACGACGCTCCCCCATCCTTCTTCCGCCGCTGGTTCCTGTCGACCAACCACAAGGACATCGGCACCCTGTACCTGATCTTCGCCTTTGCTGCGGGAATCGTTGGCGGGCTGCTGTCGCTCGCCATGCGCCTCGAACTGATGGCTCCGGGCCTGCAATATTTCGCTTCGCCGCAGGTATTCAACGTGCTCATTACCGGCCATGGCCTCATCATGGTGTTCTTCATGGTGATGCCTGCCCTGATCGGCGGCTTCGGCAACTGGTTCGTACCGCTGCTGATCGGTGCGCCGGATATGGCGTTCCCACGCATGAACAACGTGTCGTTCTGGCTGATCGTCGCCGGGTTCGGTCTGCTGGTCTGTTCGCTGTTCGTTGAGGGCGGGCCGGATGGCTCCTGGGGCTTCGGCGGTGGCTGGACGGTCTATCCGCCGCTTTCGACCATCGGCCAGCCTGGTCCGGCGCTCGATTTCGCTATTCTCGGCCTGCATCTCGCCGGGGCTTCATCGATCCTCGGCGCGATCAACTTCATCACCACCCTCCTTAACATGCGCGCGCCGGGCATGACGCTGCACAACATGCCGTTGTTCGGCTGGGCGATGCTGGTGACGGCATTCCTGCTGCTTCTCTCCCTGCCGGTGCTGGCGGCGGCGATCACCATGCTGCTCACCGACCGCAATTTCGGCACCAGTTTCTTCGATCCGGCGAATGGCGGCAACCCGGTGCTGTTCCAGCATCTGTTCTGGTTCTTCGGCCACCCGGAAGTCTACATCATGATCCTGCCCGCCTTCGGCATCGTCAGCCACATCATCTCGACCTTTTCGAAGAAGCCGATCTTCGGCTATCTCGGCATGGCCTACGCCATGGTGTCGATCGGCGTCGTCGGCTTCGTGGTGTGGGCACACCATATGTTTACGGTCGGCCTGTCGTTGCAGACACAGGCCTATTTCGTGTTCGCCACGATGGTAATCGCCATACCGACGGGGGTGAAGATATTCTCGTGGATTGCCACGATGTGGGATGGTTCGATCCGCTTCACCGCGCCGATGCACTGGGCCATCGGCTTCATCTTCCTGTTCACGGTCGGCGGCGTCACCGGCGTCATCCTCGCCAACGCCGCCGTGGATCGCACCCTGCACGACACTTATTACGTCGTCGCGCACTTCCATTACGTGCTGTCTCTCGGCGCGGTATTCATCATCTTTGCCGGCACCTATTACTGGTTCCCGAAGATGACCGGCTACCTGATGCCGGACTGGGTCGGGCGGCTACATTTCTGGATCGCCTTCATCGGTGCGAACGTACTGTTCTTCCCGATGCACTTTCTCGGCCTTGCCGGAATGCCGCGGCGCGACGCCGATTACGCGGATGCTTACGTCAACTGGAACCTGGTGTCGTCCATCGGCGCGTTCGTATTCTTCGCCGGGCTGTTCGTATTCGCCGCCGGGGTGATTTACGCCTTCGCCCGCAAACGGCCCGCTCCCGCCAATCCGTGGGGAGAGGGCGCCACAACGCTCGAATGGACGCTCTCCTCGCCGCCGCCCTTCCACCAGTTCTCAACGCTGCCGCGTCTCGTCGAATCCACAGCGCATTGAGGGGATGAATCATGCAAACCTTGAATTTGAATCATTTTCCCGCCGGGTTGACCGGTGCGGAAGCGGGTTTTGCCGATTACTTCACGCTTCTGAAGCCGCGCGTCATGGCGCTCGTGGTATTCACCGCCTTCGTCGGCATGGCGCTGACGCCCTCGCCGCTGCACCCGGTGCTTGCCGCTGCGTCCCTGCTGATGATCGCCATCGGCGCAGGGGCCTCCGGCTGCCTTAACATGGTCTGGGATGCCGATATCGACGCGAAGATGAAGCGCACCGCCAGCCGTCCGATCCCGGCGGGGCGCATTGCCCCCTCCCAGGCGCTCACCTTCGGGCTGATGCTATCTGTAGGTTCGGTGCTATGCCTCGGTCTGATCGCTAACTGGCTAGCGGCTGGACTGCTTGCCTTCACCATCTTCTTCTATGCGGTGATCTACACCATCGTTCTGAAGCGTCGCACACCACAGAACATCGTCATCGGCGGCGCAGCGGGAGCCTTGCCACCGGTGGTCGGATCCGCCGCCATGTCCGGCTCACTCACCTGGACGAGTCTAGCGCTGTTCCTCATCATCTTCACCTGGACACCGCCACATTTCTGGGCGTTGGCGCTCCTGAAATCGGACGATTACGCCCGTGCCGGAGTACCGATGATGCCGAACGTCGTTGGGGCAGACAGCACGAAACGGCAGATACTGTTCTATACGCTGCTTCTGTTCCCCGCTTCGTTCCTGCCTGTCGTCCTCGGCGCTGCACACTGGATTTATGCGCTGACCGCCCTGAGCGGCGGCCTCGGCATGATCGCCCTCAGCCTTCAGGTTCTGCTCGCCGACGACGACAAGAATCAGCCCAAAACCTCATGGCAGGCCAAGGCTTCGGGCCAGTTGTTCGGCTTTTCCATCTTCTATCTGTTCTCGCTGTTCGCCGCCCTGCTGATCGAGCGGGTCGTCCATAGCATTCTGTTTTGAGGAGGCTTCCCATGACCAGCGCCACTTTGGACCGGCAGAGCATCTCTACGCAGGATGCAGCGCTCCGCGCGCAACGGAGTCGCACTCGCGCCATCGGCATGACGCTCGGCGGATTAGCGGCCCTGTTCTACATCGTCACCATCTTCAAGTTTCTGGTCATGCTCGGAGCCTGAACCATGGACGAGGGGAGACAACGGCGCGTGGCATTTGCCTGCGCAGGCGTGGTTATCGCCATGACCGCCCTCGCCTTCGCCGCAGTGCCGCTCTACTCGCTGTTTTGCCAGATTACCGGGTTCAGCGGCACACCCCGCCTTGAAGCGAACGCCTACGGCGTCGCCATCGGCTCGCACACGGTCAAGGTACGGTTCGACGCCAATGTCGCACCGGGGTTGAACTGGCGGTTCGTACCGGAAACGCCAGAGATCTCTGTCCACGTCGGCGAAGTGACAACCGTCTCCTACAGGATCGAGAATACCGGTTCCACTCCCGCCACCGGCGTCGCCTCGTACAATGTCCAGCCCGACCTTGCGGGCGGTTATTTCGTCAAGATCGCCTGTTTCTGCTTCACGGACACGGAACTGAAACCCGGCGAAAGCCGCGAAGAGACAGTGGCGTTTTATGTCGACCCGGCAATTGCCGACGATGCAAACATTAAACAAATCTCCACCATCACCCTGTCCTACACCTTCTTCAAACCGAAAACCGCTTCGGCGGGCCTCAAAAATTAAACACCGCCGCATTCTTGCAGGAAACGCCCGGATGAACCATGCCATGAGCCACGCCCCCAATCCCGCCCACGCCAAGAACCACGATTATCATCTTGTAAATCCCAGCCCCTGGCCGCTGCTCTCGTCGCTCAGCGCCTTCATCATGGCGGTGGGGCTGGTGTTCTGGATGAAAGGTCTGCCGCTGCTCGGGCATCAGGCGGGCGTCTATCTGTTCGGAACCGGATTTATCGCCCTTTTATTCGTGCTGGCAGCGTGGTGGCTCGACGTGATCCGCGAAGCGCAGGGCGGCGATCACACGCGGGTGGTGCAACTGTCACACCGCTACGGCATGATAATGTTCATCGCCTCCGAGGTGATGTTCTTCGTCGGTTGGTTCTGGGCCTATTTCGATGTCGCCCTGTTCGCCGACAACGCGCAGCAGTTCCAGCGCACCGAGGTTCTCGGCGGCATCTGGCCGCCGAAGGGCGTCGCCACTTTCGACCCCTGGCATCTGCCGCTGCTCAACACCCTGATCCTGCTTACCTCCGGCGGCACCGTCACCTGGGCGCATCATGCGCTGTTGCAGAACGACCGCGAGGGCTTTAAGCTCGGCCTGATGCTGACCATCGTTCTCGGCATCGCCTTCACTTTCTGCCAGGCCTACGAGTACGCCCATGCCGGATTCGGCTTCAAGGGCAGCATCTACGGCGCGACATTCTACATGGCGACGGGGTTCCACGGCCTGCATGTGATTCTCGGAACGATCTTCCTCGCCGTTTGTCTGCTCAGGGCACAACTCGGCCAGTTCGAGCCGAAGCGACATCTCGGGTTCGAGTTCGCAGCCTGGTACTGGCACTTCGTCGATGTGGTGTGGCTGTTCCTGTTTGCATCAATCTACATTTACGGCAGCAGCGGCGGCGCGGCCGGGCATTGAGCAGGTCGCACGATGCCCGGCACCACGCCATCGCCGATCTCTGCCGGTTTACGTTGCGCCTGTCCGCGCTGCGGCGAGGGCCGCCTGTTCGACGGCTACCTGAGCCTTCGCCACTCCTGCGATGCCTGCGTCCTCGATTATTCGTTCGCCGATTCCGCCGACGGCCCGGCGGTGTTCGTGATGTTCATCGCCGGATTCTTCGTCGTCGGTCTGGCGCTGTGGGTGGAATTCACCTTCGAGCCGCCGCTCTGGCTGCACATGACGTTGTGGTTGCCATTGATCACGATTGTCAGTCTCGGATTACTGCGGCCCATGAAGGGTTTGATGATTGCCCTGCAATACCACCATAAGGCCAGACAAGGGAATTTCGGACCATGACCGGAGCGGGCGAACGCAGCAGGAGCAAAGGAAACGGGCGGAGTACCCGGCTTATCGCCACCATTGCCTGCCTGTCGGCTTTCGTAATCCTGATCGGCCTCGGCGTATGGCAATTGCAGCGCAAGGTCTGGAAGGACGCGCTTATTGCCCGGATCGATGCCCGCAGCCATACGGCGGCAACATTGATCCCACCCGAGGACGACTGGCTGGACTGGAACACGGAGAACGGCGAATATTTTACCGTTAAGTTGCGTGGCGCATTCCTGCACGAGGGAGAAAGCCCCGTCCTCGGGGCCATAACTGCCGCGTATGGCGATACGATTCAAGGGGCATATCTCCTCACACCGCTACGGTTGACGAACGGCGCAATCGTATTCATCGAGCGCGGGTTTGTGCCGCGACTGCTTCTTGAGCACCCACCCCGCCTGAATAATCTACCGGATGACGAAGTGGAGATCATCGGCGTATTGCGTGGTCCACAAAAGCGCGGATTATTCACTCCGACGGACGATACGAGCAGGAACCTCTGGTTCACCCGCGATCCGCTCGCCATGGCAACCGCACATGGACTTACGCGCACCGCGCCATTCTATGTACAGGCAACGGCCATCTCGCCACCTCAGCCTGCCCTCTGGCCAAAACCGATGCCAGTACGCATTGATCTGCCCAATAACCATTTACATTACGCCCTCACCTGGTTCGGGTTGTCTGGGGCGCTCATAGCCGTTCTCATAGCCTTCCACCTGCGCCGAAGGTTGGAGCGGAGTGTGGAGACGACCTGATCGCTTCCCTGCCGCTATCGCCGCAAAACATGTGAAAAATCGCCGTTCCCTCTGCAGCGTAAATCGTCTAAGTTCCCTCGTTGGATAGTCAGGGGGCTTTCGAATGTTGCATATCTCGACCCGCGGCAGTGTGCAGGCGGCTGGTTTCATTGACGTGCTTCTGACCGGGCTTGCTGGTGACGGCGGGTTATACCTGCCGCAGAGCTGGCCGCGTCTGAAAACCGAAGCGATCAGGGCGCTGGCCGGGAAATCCTATCAGGAAACTGCTCGCACCGTTCTCGGCACGCTGATCGGCGACGAGATCGACGAGGCCGACCTTGGCACGATGGTCGAGGAAGCCTATGCCTCGTTCCGGCACGATGCCGTTTGCCCGCTGACGCAGATCGACAGCAACCTGTTCCTGCTGGAACTGTTCCATGGTCCGACCATCGCCTTCAAGGACGTTGCGATGCAACTGCTGTCGCGTCTGATGGACCATGCCCTGAAAGTGCGCAACCGGCGGGCGACCATCGTCGGCGCGACCTCCGGCGATACCGGCAGCGCAGCTATCGAGGCATTCAAGGGTCTCGACCAGGCGGACGTGTTCATCCTGTTCCCGAACAGGCGCGTCTCCGATGTGCAGCGCCGCCAGATGACAACCGTGAACGCCCCGAACGTCCACGCCATCGCCGTGGACGGTACGTTCGACGATTGCCAGGCGATCCTGAAAGGCCTGTTCAATGATACACGCTTCCGCACCGAAGTGAGCCTGTCCGGCGTCAACTCGATCAACTGGGCGCGGGTGGCGGCGCAGACGGTGTATTACTTCACCGCCGCCGTTTCTCTGGGCGCACCGTTGCGCCCGGTTTCCTTCTCCGTGCCGACCGGCAATTTCGGTGACATTCTCGCCGGATGGGTAGCGAAGCGCATGGGGCTACCAATCGACATGCTGATGATCGGCACCAATGCCAACGACATTCTCGCCCGCACTTTCAATACCGGCGTTTACGAACTGCGCAACGTGGTGCCGACCACCTCGCCGTCGATGGATATCCAGATTTCCTCGAATTTTGAGCGACTGCTGTTCGAGGCCTATAGCTGGGATGCCGAAGCGGTGCGCTCTCTGATGGCCAGCCTCCAGCAATCGCGTTCCTTCACCATCGCGCCGGAGCCGATGCAGAAACTGCGCGACGAATTCCAAGCATTGGCCGTCGATGAGGCCATGGTGAAACAAGAAATGCGCGATACATTAGAGCGCACCGGCCTCCTGCTCGATCCGCATTCCGCCATCGGCGTCAGCGCCGCACGGGTATTGCGGCAGAAGAAGCCGGAGGTTCCGGTGGTGGCGCTCGCCACTGCGCATCCGGCCAAATTCCCGGACGCAGTTCAGGCCGCCACGGGCAACCGCCCGCAATTGCCGCCGCATCTCGCGCATATCCTTACGGCGAAGGAGACGTTCGACGTACTGCCGAACGACCAGAGCTCGATTGCCCACTTCATCCGCGCGCGGGCGCGGGCGGCGAAACCGTAAAGTCCGCGCTACTACTTTTCTTCCCGGCACACCGGGCTTTTAAAAGGCACCGCATTGAACCAGCATTTTGCCGAGAGCAAGACGATCCGGATCACCAGACTCGATAACGGCCTGATGATCGCCACCGAGGCCATGAGCCATATCCGCACCGCCACCCTCGGCGTGTGGGTCGCCACCGGTTCACGGCACGAGAAACCGAACGAGCACGGCCTGTCGCATCTCATCGAGCACATGGCATTCAAGGGTACGGAACGGCGCTCGGCACGGCAGATCGCCGAGGATATCGAGAATGTCGGCGGCGAAATCAACGCTGCCACCAGTATCGAATTCACCAGTTACACCGCCCGCGTGCTGGGCGAAACCATCGATGTCGCCCTCGACGTAATCGGCGACATCCTCACCCATTCCACCTTCGAGGCGGCGGAACTGGCGAAGGAAAAGAACGTCATTCTCCAGGAATACGCCTCGATCCAGGATTCGCCGGACGATCTCGTCTACGACGCTTTCATGGAGACGGCGTTTCCGGGACAGGCCATCGGTCGCCCGATCCTCGGCACGCCCAAAACCCTGGAGCCGCTCGACGGCGTGGCGATCCGCACTTTCATGGCGCGGGAATACGCCCCCGAGAAGATGGTGCTCGCTGCCGCCGGAGCGGTGGATCATGACCGGTTCGTAGAGATCGGCACCAAACTATTCGGCCACGTGCCGAAACAGGCAGCAACCCCGGTCGAGCCAGGCCATTACATCGGCGGCGACCGGCGCATCGAGCGGAAACTGGAACAGGCTAACGTGGTGCTCGGCCTGCCCGGCCTGTCATTCAAGGATCCGGCCCACCATGCAACGCATCTGTTCGCGCATGTCCTCGGCGGCGGACTGACCTCGCGGCTGTGGCACGAAGTGCGCGAAACCCGTGGCCTCGCCTATTCCATCGAGGCGTTCCACTGGCCATTTTCCGATTGCGGCCTGTTCGGCATCGGCGCGGGCACCGCCGGAGCTGACCTGAAAGATCTGTTCGAGGTGGCGCTGAACGAGGCGCGCAAGGCGACATCGGACATTGAGGACATTGAGATCGCTCGCGCCAAGGCGCAGATGAAGGTCGGCTTCCTCGCCGCCCTCGAATCCCCCGGCGGTCGCATCGAGCGTATCGCCAGGCAATTGCTCGCCTGGGGGCGGATCATCCCCTCGCAGGAACTGGTAGACAGAATCGACAAACTCACCGTTGACGACGTGCGCGAAGCCGGACGAACCGTCCTGCAAGGTGCACCGACCCTCTCCGCTATCGGACCGCTGAAGAAACTGCCGAAGCTGGGAGAGATTGCGAAGCGGCTGGGGTGAAATCAGTCCGAACTATTTGTTCCCCCAAAATCCACCTCCAGCACAATCGCATACCCACCGAAAAGCGTCCGTCTGCGCACCGTCGCGCCACAAAAATCCTGATCCTCCTGTACGAGCGCGATGAGGTCGGCGCAGGGTGTGATGTGGAAATAGGATACGTTCTTGTAGAGCCGATATTTGAACTAGTGCGGCCAGGCGGCCATGTGGGAGAAATCGGCGATCAGTATCGTTCCGCTCCCCTTTCTCGCCAAAACGGCGGCGCGGCGGCGGAACGCCGCCCGGGCAGAAAGAAGGGACGGCTGATGTCGTAGGCATATTTCATATAGCGGAAGTTCTTATCCATCCGCACGACATGGGTCCGATCCATGAGGTTTTCTCCGAGATTATTGCTCACATTCAATTCGGCATCGAGGCGAGTGACGTTCCGTTCCATTTGATATCGACGGTCGAGACTTCGCTCAGCCCCTTGCCGTGGCGTAGCGCGCGCAGAACCAATTCCCCCACGCTCAGAAGCTGCATCGGCAGCGTCAATCCTATCGTTGTCGGGCAAATCTGGACGATCCGGTAACCGGTGTGATGAGATCGAAACAATCGTCCATCCGCCCGACGATCCCGGTCACTGCCTGCAAAGGCGAACCACAGCGCAGCGGGTTGTCTGCAAGCACAGGAGATCGTTTATGCGATACCGCGGCCATGATCTGCGTCCGCAGCGTGAAATCTGTGATGAGCGGCGACAATCGCCGACAGGCTGAAACTCGAAGTGCATCACGTCCTCAGCCAGATGCAGCACGTCATATGGCATGACACCTGATCTGCATAAACGCTCATGCTTTCGGACAACAACCGGAGATGAGCGCGCTCCCTCTCATTCACGCAGCACCGGCGACGGCATTATCGGCGGCGCATATTACGGCCCGGGCGGAATTTTCGGACTGAAAAGCAACCCCATCCACTGCCGATGCGCCCGCAAGGCCGAGAACGAGGCCATCGCCCGGCGCTTATGGGATATATCCGAACAAGGGATCGGTATCAGGTACGATTTCCCCAGTTGCGAGTGAACTGCTGCGGCGTTTACGACGATAGCTCCTGTTTTGCCTGGATGCGCGCTTCCTTAAACGGCCCCATCGCCGCCACCGCCAGCTTGTCCACCCGGATATTCAGCGGATCGTCGGCATGGCCCTTCACCCAGTGCCAGAGAATGGCATGACGGGCAGCCTCCACGTCGAGATCTCGCCACAGATCCTCATTTTTCACCGGCTTATTGTCGGCATTGCGCCAGTTACGGCGTTTCCAAGTGTACATCCATTCGGTGATGCCCTGACGCAGATATTGGGAATCGGTGAAGAGATCGACCTTGCAGGAACGTTTCAGGGCGCGTAGCGCCTCAAGGGCGGCGCGCATTTCCATGCGGTTGTTGGTGGTCTGCGCCTCGCCGCCGGATAACTCCTTCTCGACACCACGATAGATCAGGATCGCTCCCCAGCCGCCGGGGCCTGGGTTTCCTGAACACGCCCCGTCGGTATAGATCATCACCCGGTCGCTTTCTCCCGCGCTCAACTGGCAACCCCGTATTCTCCGGCACTGCGGACACGGCGGTGGAAAGCAAGTTTGCGGTCGTATTCCAGCGGATTCTTGGGCTTTACCAGTGCGCCGGGCGGCACGTTGAGCCAGTCGACCAGCCGCGTCAGGCCGAAACGCAGGGCCGAGCCACGGCACAATAACGGCAGGGCCTCAATCTCGTCCGCTCCGAGCTTGCGTACGCTCTGGTATCCGGCGATCATCGCCTGCCCCTTGGTGAGGTTATAGGAATTGTCCGGCTCGAAGCACCAGGAATTTAGGCAGATCGCCAAATCGTAGACGAGAGCGTCGGTGCAGGCGAAATAAAAATCGATCAACCCTGATACATGGTCGCCGATGAAGAACACATTGTCGGTGAAGAGGTCAGCATGGATCACCCCGGTCGGCAATCCACGCGGCCAGCTTTTTTCGAGAAAATCGAGTTCCTCTCCGAAACGCTCGCGCAGACCGTCGGCGACCGTGTTCGCCCGCTCCGCCGCCGCTGTATACAGGGGCCGCCAGCCGTTCACCGAGAGCGTGTTCGAGCGCGTCATCGCAAAGCTTTGCCCGGCGAGATGCAATTGTCCGAGCGCCGCACCGAGGCCGTGGCAATGTACCGGATGAGGGCGGCGGATCGACAGCCCTTCCAGAAACGTGACGATCACCGCCGGACGCCCGGCAAGGCGGCCCAAAGCTGCGCCGTCCTTGGCCTTCACCGGCAACGGACAGTTGATGCCGTTCGCGGCCAGATGCTGCATGAGGTTGAGGAAGAACGGCAGATCCGCTTCATTCACCCGCTTCTCGTAGAGGGTGAGAATAAAGGAGCCGCCCTCGGTGCGCAGGAAATAGTTGGAATTCTCCACGCCCTCGGCAATGCCCTTGAAGGCGAGCACCGCACCGATATCGTAGCGCCCGACGAAGGCCGAGAGTTCCTCGTCACTGACTTCCGTATAAACGGCCACGGCTCACTCCGCCGTTTGGCCGCGTAGCGCACGCGGCAAGGGAAAAAACACGCTCTCGTCGGCGGTGGACACCGTTTCGACACTCACCTCGTAACGCTGCGCAAAAGCGCCGATGATCTCCTCCACCAGCACTTCCGGCGCAGAAGCACCCGCCGTCAGACCAAGCGTCGTGATATTGCCGAACAGCGTCCAGTCGATATCTTCGCCGCGCAGCACCAGACGCGCCAGCTTGCAGCCCTCGCGCTCCGCCACTTCGCGCAGGCGCTGCGAATTGGAGGAATTCGGGCTGCCGACGACGATCATCGCATCGACCAGCGGCGCGACGCGCTTCACCGCGCCCTGACGGTTGGTGGTGGCGTAGCAGATATCTTCCCTGTGCGGGCCGGCGATTTCCGGGAATCGGGCACGTAAAAAGGCGACAATCTCCTGTGTATCATCCACAGACAGGGTAGTCTGCGTCACGTAGGCGAGCGCCTTGGTGTCAGCGACCTGCAACGCCTCGACGTCGGCAATCGTCTCCACCAGAGAGATCGCCCCCGGCGGCAATTGCCCCATCGTGCCGACCACTTCCGGGTGCCCGGAATGACCGATCAGCACGATATGATGCCCGCGCTTGAAATGGATTTCCGCCTCGCGATGCACCTTGGTGACAAGCGGACAGGTGGCATCGATGGCAAACAGATTACGGCTTTGCGCCATGTCCGGCACCGATTTCGGCACGCCATGGGCAGAGAAGATCACCGGCGCGTCGCCCTCCGGCACCTCGTGCAATTCGCGCACGAACACGGCGCCCTTGCGCCGCAAGCCTTCTACCACATACTTGTTATGGACGATCTCATGCCGAACGTAGACCGGCGGACCGTAGAGCCGTAGAGCCTGCTCCACCGCATCGATGGCGCGCACCACCCCGGCGCAGAAGCCGCGCGGCGCACACAGGAGAATCTGAAGCGGTGGTTTGAACATGGACAGCGATTTGGCGGGCGGACGATCCACTGTCAAGCGCAACGGTCGTTTTATCCCGGTGATGCGCGAACAAGATAGAAAAGAGCACCTTATCCAGATGAAAACGTTCGATAAAGCAATGCACGCAACAAGCAGGCCGCACTTTTCGCTTATCTCCTGTTCGGGTTTCAAGTAAAGCCCTCTTGAAAAGGCGACGTTCCGGGGCATCCTTCTGCGGCACCGGCTCGACGTTTTGCCTCAATGTTCTGCCCCGATCTTCGCGGCACTCACCTACCCGGCTATTTCCTGATGGATGCGAAAGATCAAATCGTGCCGGACAAGCGCCTGCCGCGTTTCGTCACCGGATCAACCATGCGACACGTCCTCGTCATGTCGGCGACGGGAACGGCGGGGCTGTTCGCTATCTTTCTGGTCGAGTTTCTGACACTGCTCTACATTTCCCGGTTGCCCGACCAGAGCCTGAAGGCCGGAGTCGCTGCCGCGACGGTGGTGCTGTTTCTTACCACCTCAATCAATGTCGGGCTGATGATCGCCGTCGGCGCGCTCGTCTCCCGCTCCCTCGGCCAAGGCGACCGGGAGAAGGCGCGCCACCTCGCGACCACGAGCCTGATTTTGCTGGTCGTCGGATCCTCGCTCGTGGCGTTCACGCTGCTGCCATTGCTTCCGGTCCTGCTGCCGGGTATCGGCGCGAGTACGCAGACCTATCCGGTTGCCCGATCGTTTCTCGCCATCGTACTACCGTCGAATGGCATCATCGCCCTCGGCATGGGCCTTTCCGCCGTACTGCGCGCCAGCGGCGAAGCCAAAACGGCCATGCTCGTAACTCTGGCCAGCGGGTTGTGTACAGCGGTTCTTGACCCGATCTTCATTTTCATTTTCGGCCTCGGTGTCGAAGGGGCGGCCATCGTCGTGGTTCTGGCGCGTAGCGTCTCGGCGATCGCCGGGTTTTATTACACGGTCAAGGTTCTCGACGCGCTCGCTCGCCCGAACTGGTCCGATATCAAGACTTATGCCAGATCAGTGTTCAGCGTCGGACTTCCGGCGATCCTCACCAACCTCGCCACTCCCGTTGCCGGCGCGTTCACCGCCAAGATGATCCAGCAATTCGGCGACAACGCCTTCGCCGCCAACGGCATCGTCGACAGGTTGATTCCGGTGGCGTTCGTCGGGCTGTTCGCCCTGTCCGGCTGCGTCGGGCCGATCCTCGGACAGAACTGGGGAGCGCAGC
Source organism: Microvirga sp. (assembly GCA_031547465.1). Classification (GTDB taxonomy): domain Bacteria; phylum Pseudomonadota; class Alphaproteobacteria; order Rhizobiales; family Beijerinckiaceae; genus Hohaiivirga. Next base: position 25,867 of record JAVBRX010000006.1, read on the forward strand.
GCTACGACCGGATGCGACAGATCCTGAAAGACGCAACCCTCGTCACCGGCATCTATGTTATGGCGATCTGGGCAGCGCTGATCGCCGGACACGCCTTGATCGCTTCCGCGTTCAAGGCGGAAGGGCTGACGGCGGACCTCATCACCTTCTTCTGCTTCATCGCCGGACCAATCTGGATCTTCAACGGCCTGCTGTTCGTCGCCAACGCCTCGTTCAACAATCTCGGCTTTCCGTTCCTCTCCACCGCCTTCAACTGGGGGCGCGCCACCATCGGCGTGGTGCCGTTCGCCTATATCGGCGCGCATTTCGGCGGCCCGAAGGGGCTTTACATCGGCGTCGCCATCGGCTCGGTGCTGTTCGGCCTTGCCGCCATCGTTACGGCGTTCTGGACGGTGCGGGTGCTGGAGCGGCGGGGAATGGTGCGGCAGACCGGCTAGAAAGGCCCTCTTCTATCGAGGCGTGAAATGCCGTAAAAGCCGGGCCTGAATGTCTTACCCCGTTATCTGCGCCGCCATCAAACCGGAGATTGAACCATGCGTATCGCCATGATCGGAACCGGGTATGTCGGGTTGGTCTCCGGCGCATGTTTCGCCGATTTCGGACATGATGTGCGTTGCATCGACACCGATCAGGCAAAAATCGCCGATATCGGGCAAGGTACGATGCCGATTTTCGAGCCGGGTCTTGCCGACCTCGTGGCACGGAACAGGCGCGACGGACGACTGTCGTTCTCAACCAATCTCGCCGAAGCGGTGCGCGAAGCAGAGGCAGTGTTCATCGCCGTCGGCACACCATCGCGGCGCGGCGACGGCCATGCCGACCTCTCTTACCTCCATCAGGCAGCGCGCGATATCGCCGCGCATCTTTCCGGCTATACGGTCGTCGTCACCAACTCGACCGTGCCGGTCGGCACCGGCGACGAGGTGGAGCGGATCATCCGCGAGACCCGCCCCGATGCCGATTTTTCCGTCGTCTCCAACCCGGAGTTTTTACGCGAAGGCGCGGCGATCGGCGATTTCAAGCGCCCGGATCGCATCCTCATCGGTACCGAAGACGAACGCGCCAAGGCGGTGATGACGGAAATCTACCGCCCGCTCTACCTCAACCAGTCGCCGCTGCTGTTCACATCGCGGCGCACGGCGGAACTGACGAAATACGCGGCCAACGCCTTTCTCGCCACCAAGATCACCTTCATCAACGAAATAGCCGACCTATGCGAGGCCGTGGGCGCGAACGTGCAGGACGTAGCGCGCGGCATCGGCCTCGATAATCGCATCGGCTCAAAATTCCTGCATGCCGGCCCCGGCTACGGCGGTTCGTGCTTTCCGAAGGACACGTTGGCTTTAGTGAAAACCGCACAGGATCACGGCACACCGGTGCGCATCGTCGAGACGGTTGCCGCCGTGAACGAACAGCGCAAGCGCGCCATGGGGCGTAAGGTGATCCAAGCCTGCGGCGGCTCGGTGCGCGGCAAAACCATCGCCCTGCTCGGTCTGACCTTCAAGCCCAATACCGACGACATGCGCGACGCGCCGTCCATCGCCCTGGTGCAGGCATTGCAGGATGCCGGAGCAAAAATCCGCGCCTTCGACCCGGAAGGCATGGCCCAGGCCGGAGCAATGCTAGCCGAGGTCGATTACGCCCCGGATTCCTATTCCTGTGCCGAGGGAGCGGATGCGCTGGTGATCGTCACCGAATGGGACATTTTCCGCGCCCTCAATCTCAAACGCATCAAGGGATTGCTCGCCAGCCCGACAATCGTTGACCTGCGCAACGTCTACCGCCCCGAAGAAATGCGCCGCTGGGGGTTTTCCTATACGAGCATTGGGCGGAGGTGAGTGTCTTTTCCGACATGGAACCGGCAGGCGGCATTGTCAAAGTGCAGCCCCTCTTTTATTCTCGCTCATGAACGGATGCCCGAACGGTAGCCGCTCGCCTTACGCCAAGGAGACACCCGGTGCAGACATTTTTCGTCGAGATCAAGTGCAAGCTCGGCAGAACCTACGATGTCGCGAGCGCGCTCGCCGATGCCGAGATTGCTTCGGAAATCTATTCCACCGCCGGGCATTTCGACATTCTTGCCAAGTTCTATGTCGACAAGGATGTCGATATCGGCCATTTCGTCGCCCAGAACGTGCAGATACTCCCCGGCATTCAGGATACGCACACGATCATCACTTTCAAGGCGTTTTGACCTTTCCACCGAGTCGGCAGTTGCAGACAGGAGCCTCGTTCTCAGAGAAAGCGGGGCCTGTCGTGCGTAGATATAACCTTGACAGAATGATTTTGCATTTATAGATAGATAGACTAACTAAATAATAATTGATAAGGACCATCCTGAATGAATGGGATGAGTGGTTCTTGCCTGAAGTGCCTGAAAAACCACGAAAAAGACTCGCTATGCTATCGTCATCGCAACACCTTTTCGACACCTATATCGGCTTTCACCGCCTCTATCTGGCGAAGATCGCCGGTATCATTGCTCCCTATCGGCTTCATCCCGCGCAATGGGGCGTCATGAAACGGCTGTATTTCAGCGAGCCATTGACGGTCGCGCGTCTGGCCCGGCTTCATGCCGTCGAAACGCCAACAATGACCGACATCGTGAAAAAGCTTGAAGCGCGCGGATACCTGCAAGGGCACCCCGGAGAGGACAAGCGGGAAAAGCACTGCTCGCTGACGGACAAAGGTAATGCAGTCTGCAAAGAGCTTTTACCGACCATAACAGAGCTGAACGACATCATTTTGGAAGGAACCTCACTCTCCGAACAACAACTATGCGCCGATCTATTTGCAAAAATCACACTAAACATACAATCTAGCAAATAACAGCGCACAATACATGATTATGGCCCAATCATGCCTGAACAAGAACAATCGGCAGTCATATTTACTAAGAGTTTTATTGCCATTTCGGCGATAAACTTCCTTATCATGCTATCGTATTACCTCCTGTTCGTTATCATGGGGCCTTATGCACAAAGCCATTTCAATGCATCCAGTAGTCTGTCCGGACTCATCGCCAGCCTGATGGTGATCGGCTGCCTGATCGGCAGGTTTATGGTCGGCGGCATCATCGACAAATTCGGGCATAAGCGGCTGCTGTGTTTCGGCCTCGTTCTGACAGCCATGAGCATGGGGCTTTATTTCGTTTCCGATACGCTGCCGGTGCTGGTCGCGACGCGCATCCTGAGCGGCATCTGCGTCGGGTGCGTCACGACGGCGACCGGCACGATGATCGCCCATATCATCCCAGCCAAGCAGCGCGGTCTCGGCATCAGTTATTTCAGCATGAGTTCCGTACTGGCGATGGCCATCGGACCGTTTCTCGGCATTGCCCTGCATGTGTCGTATCCGACATTCTTCTGGATGTGCATCGCATTCAGCACCGTTGCGCTCCTGTGTGCCCTGCCTGTTTCCTCCACGCAACAGACGCATGCCGCCCATAACCAAACGAGGGGCTCCTTCCTGCAACGCTATATCGAATCCCGCGCCATCCCGATCGCTTTCATGGCGCTGATTGCCGGTATCGGCTATGGCTGCGTACAGGCTTTCATCGCCTCCTATGCCAGAGAACTCAACCTGATAACCGCCGCCAGTATCTATTTTCCCCTTTATGCGGCTGTCGCCTTTCTGATCCGTCCCCTTGCCGGGCGAACCTTCGACATGCGCGGGGAAAGCCATGTCATCTACCCGGCCTTGATCTGCCTGATCCTGAGTCTGTTCCTCCTGAGCCAGACGCAGGGTAGCATTACCATGCTCCTATCCGGTGCTATGTTGGGATTGGGATTCGGAACATTTCAGACATCGGCCCAGGCAATTGCCGTGAAGGTTGCGCCGAACGGCCGCTTCGGACAGGCAACATCGACGTTTTATATCCTGCTCGATAGTGGCATCGGCCTCGGCCCTTATCTGCTCGGGCTTATCCAGCCTTATGCCGGGTATAGCGGTATTTATTTCACCACCAGCCTTCTTGCCCTGACATTACCGGTCCTGTACTTTTTTCTGCACAGCAGAATGGCGCACAATGCGGCTAGCACGATAGGATCGCCGCAATCATGAAGGCCCGGGCGTTTCCGGGTTCGCCATCTCGCTCTGCAACCGGTGCAATCGCTCGCTGGTGGTTTCGAGGCGAGCCGCCAGTTCGCGCATCACCGCCATTGCCATCTGCGGAAATTGCCGCAGCATTTCCAAAAACACGCCCTTGTCGATCCTCAGCGCCGATGTCGGCTCAGTGGCGATGATGCTGGCGGAGCGGGGCGCATCGGTGAGCGCCGCCATTTCACCGACAATGGCATCGCGGCCAAGGCGGGCGATGGGCAGTTCGCCCCCCGGCCCTTCACGCAATACGTCAACACTTCCTTTCAGGATCACGTAGGCCGCATCGGCGGCATCCCCTTGCGAGAACAGGCGCTGCCCGGCATCGAACCGCACCCGTTCGCTGGCGAAGGCGAGCAGTTTCAGGCGCGCCGGTTCGACATCGCGGAACATCGGCACCTGTCGCAGGCAATCGACTTCCGTGTCGAGGGTCATGGGCATGAGCGTATCCTGTTTTTCAATGCTTCCTGCTTTCGCCCCCCAATCAATATCGCTCACGGTTCCCGGTTTTCAACCATCTTGACTGTCGCCGCACCGGACGTATCGAGAACAGCATTGAAACCGTCTATTGCTTCCTCGTCCGACAGAACGGCAATCAGGGTTTTTCCAGTCCGGTCGTTCGTCAGATCGTTGAGAACGGCATTCCGTTGCGCGGCTGGAAAGGCCATCAGCACTCCGTCCAGGACCAGAATATCCGGCTGCTTGACGAGACAACGGACAAGATCGACCCCGGCCCGCTGTTCCGCCGTCAGCAATCGACCCGCCGGGCCGACCGGATGCGCAAGGCCGATTCGCTCCACCTCGGTTCGCAATCCGAGTTCGTCGATTACCGCGCCGATCGCCTGTGCCACCTGTGTTTGCGCATTGGCAACCTCATGGCTGACCCGGCCAAATACCAGATTGTTTTTCACCGGCAGCGCGGAGCAAATCCGCGTCACATCGTAGAACTCGATCCGCAGGCCGTTCAGACGGCCAAAGCTGGACCGCAAGGCCTTGCGTGCCACGAGCAGCCGGTCCTGCATCGCTTCATCCAGTAATCCGAGACGGTGGCGTGGTTCAATATAGGTCAGCGGCAAGGCAAACAGTTTGTTCGCCTCCTCGCGGGAAAGCCCGTTTTTACGCATCATCCAACGGTGGGCCATGGTCTCGAAGTCATAGAGATCGTCCGCTCCGATGAACGAGAACTGCTCGAACAGCGGATGCGCAGGGGGCAGGCCGCGAAAGATTTCAGCCATGGTCTCGGCAATGCGCACCCCCATACCGATCAGGGTCTCCGTCAGGCCGCAACGTTTGACGATACGCCTGAACTGCCTATTTTCAACCAGCTCCTGGTTCCGGAATTCCCTCGCAAGGGGTGCGCCGAACAGCAGGTTCTCAGCAATTGTCGCATGACGGTTGTAACGATCCGGATCGTAAGGTTCGACCAGCCCGGCCAAGCCGCCTTCGTGCAACCGTTCCCGCAAGCGCCGCCGCGCCTCCAGAAACCGGGCAGCGAGATCCGGTTCATATTCGCCGTCGAACACCCCGGCGAGGCCGAAACGATACATATCCTGGGAAAGGCCAATCCGCCGCAACAGATCCAGTAACCGGGCATCGAGATGCGCATCGTTACCGACACTGGCAAGACCGAGATCGACCCAGCCCGCCGCGGCGTTCTCCTCCGGATTGCCGGTACGGCGCGCCTCGTCTCGGCGCAGGGCCTCCTTTACCTGTCCCTCCCTCGTCAACGACGCAACACTACCAGGACGATATGCCTGCCGCAGCCCGTAAACCAGATTGTCCCGGATCGAACCGGAGAACAGCACCGCCTCACGCCCCGCATAGGCGAAGCGCCGGCCAATTTCCTCACCAGGAATGGCGGAGAGATCGCGCCCGGCCAACCTGATCATGCCGGTATAAGCATCCGAACGCCGCGCCAGTACCTGCGCCAACAGGCTTGCCGAGGCATCGCCGTTGGAGCGAATGGCGATTTTTCTCGGCAGATCGATGCGAAACGACAGGTTGGAGACGACCGGCTCCGCCCGGTGGTTTACGATGCCGACTCCTTCTGCCTGAAGCGGCCCGGAAAGTTGCTCCGGTTCTCCAGCCGATACGGCCAAGGGCAACAGGCTATCCGACGAGAACGGCTCGATGGCCTGTTCATATTTCA
>JAVBRX010000149.1:0-21955 GCA_031547465.1 Microvirga sp.
GGACAACTCGTGGGCGAGGTCAAGTAATGAAAGCTTGCGGCGTGCTATCTTGTCCTTCGTGGTCATGTTCGTTGGTCCTCAGGTTTGTGATGTTCAGCCACACCATCAAACCCGCTCCAACGCGGCATGGCCACACCCTTCGGGATGAGGCCAACTGTCAGGTAATTACTCAATCAGCACAGGCTGCCCCCGTCACAAAACCCGCCGCACCATTTCAATCACCGCTATGCTCCATAGTAACCCCGCAAGCAGCAGCGAAAAGAACACGGCGGCGGAGCCGAGATCCTTGATGTAGCCGATGGCCGGGTGGCGTTCCGGGGTGACGTGGTCGCAGAATTTTTCGATCGCCGTGTTGAGGATCTCGACGCTGAGTACGATAAGCAACGAGGCGATGAGCAGTGCGCCCTGCCATAGGGTCGATGCAATGAGGAAGGCGAGGGGGATGCTGGCGGCGAGCAGCATCAGTTCCTGACGGACGGCGCGTTCTTCCCGCGCCGCCTTTTTCAGTCCGCACATGGAATTGCGGAATGCCGCTGCGATAGCCCCCATGCTTCCCGCCTGTTCCAGAGCGCGATCAGATCAAATTGCATCGGATTGCGCTCTAACTTTCCTTTATTTACCGCATTTTCAATGAAATACGGCACCGGGGTAACTGGGTTCGTCGCCCGATGCCGTAAAACCTACTCCGCTGCGACGGACGGGAATTGCAGCCGGTCCATGCGCTCGCGCTTGATCATCTCCGCCGTCAGGAAGGCGATTTCGATGGCCTGGTCGGCGTTCAGCCTCGGGTCGCAATAGGTGTGGTAGCGATCCCGTAAATCTTCTTCCGTCAGCGCCTTGGCCCCGCCGGTGCATTCGGTGACGTTGCGCCCGGTCATTTCCAGATGCACGCCGCCCGCATGGGTCCGCTCCGCCTGATGCACGGCGAAGAACAGGCGCAGTTCGGTCATGATGCGATCGAACGGCCTTGTCTTGTAGCCGTTGGCGGCCTTGACGGTATTGCCGTGCATCGGGTCGCACGACCAGATGACTGAGCGCCCCTCGCGCTTCACCGCCCGGATCAGGTCCGGCAGATGATCGCCGATCTTGTCGGCGCCATAGCGGCAGATCAGCGTCAGGCGGCCCGGCTCGTTCTCAGGGTTGAGGAGGTCGATCAGCTTCAGAAGTTCATCGCTCTTCAGCGACGGACCGCATTTCAGACCGAGAGGGTTCTTGATACCGCGGCAGAATTCGATATGCGCATGGTCCAGTTGGCGGGTGCGGTCGCCGATCCACAGCATATGGCCGGACGTGTCGTACCAGTCGCCGGTGGTGGAATCGACGCGCGTCATCGCCTGCTCGTAACCGAGCAGCAATGCCTCGTGGCTGGTATAGAACTCGGTGGTGCGCATCTCGGGATGGATTTCCGGATCGATGCCGATGGCGCGCATGAACGCCAGGGTTTCGGAAATCCGCTCCGCCACCTCGCGGTAGCGTGACGATTGCGGCGTGTCCTCGACGAAGCCGAGCATCCAGCGGTGCGCGTTCTCAAGGTTGGCGTAGCCGCCGGTGGCGAAGGCACGTATCAGGTTCAACGTTGCCGCCGATTGCCGGTAGGCCGAGAGTTGACGGCGCGGATCGGGCAGGCGGGCTTCCGGCGTGAAGGCGATGTCGTTGACGATATCGCCCCGGTAACTCGGCAACTCGACGCCGTCGACGATTTCGGTGTCGGCGGAGCGCGGCTTGGCGAATTGCCCGGCGATGCGGCCAACCTTGACCACGGGAGAAGCGCCCGCATAGATCAGCACTACGGCCATCTGCAACAGAACACGGAAGAAATCGCGGATATTGTCGGCGGAATGTTCAGCGAAACTCTCCGCGCAATCGCCGCCCTGCAACAGGAACGCCTCGCCCGCCGCGACGGTTGCCAATGAGCGTTTCAGCTTGCGCGCCTCACCAGCGAACACCAGCGGTGGGAAGCCGGACAGTTGCTTCTCCACATCCTCCAGCGCCGCCGCATCCGGATACGCCGGCACCTGCTGCACCGGTTTGCTTCTCCAGCTTTCGGGGCTCCAACGCGCACTCATGCTCTTCACTCTCTGTTGCGGCGCTTGAGCGCCGGGTTCGTTTCTTCCCTTGGGGGGCAAGTGCGAAACCGCCTTGCCTTTTATTCATTGAAATCGACAGTCCTGCTTCAGGCGCAATGGCATTGAATGCCGAAAGTTCCATAATCGTTCGGACGTCCGTCTGTTGCGCAGCCAAGCATTTCAAGCGGCGGACTATAAATGGAATGGCCATCGACGCAAGGGCTGTTTTGCGGAAGCGTTCGGTAAATCAAACGCTTCCGGGTGCGAAGCAAAGTCTCTCTTTATTACCTGTTTTTGCGCAGTTGTTTGCCGCTTTTCGTCTTACCCTTTTACTGGGGAGCGCATGGTGACGAGTTCCTCCGCTGCTGTCGGATGCACGGCGATCGTGCGGTCGAAATCGGCCTTGGTCGCTCCCATCGTTACGGCCACTGCCGCCAGTTGGATTATCTCCGCCGCATCGCGCCCGGTGATATGAACGCCCAGAACTCTGTCGGTGTCGGCATCGACAATAAGCTTCATCATCATGAATTCCCGCCGCCCCGATAGCGTTGCGCGCATCGGCCTGAACCGAGTTTTATAAATGACGACATTGCTTCCCTTCGCCCGCGCTTCCGCTTCCGTCGCCCCGACGACACCGATTTCCGGCACCGAGAACACTGCTGTCGCAATGGTGTCGTGGTCGACCCGCCACGGCTTCTTGCCGAATTCGGTATCGGCAAAGGCGTGGCCTTCGCGGATGGCGACCGGCGTGAGATTGGCACGGTCGGTGACATCGCCGACAGCGAAAATCGATGGCACGCTGGAGCGCGACCAGTCGTTCACGAGGATTTCTCCTTTTCTGCCAAGCTTGACTCCGGCCTCTTCGAGGCCGAGTTGCTGCGTATTTGGGCCGCGTCCGGTGGCGATAAGAACCTGATCGACGGCAATGGCCCGGCCATCGGAGAGCGTTGCCAGCAGGCCGCCGGCGCTTTTAGTGATGCGCGTGAGGGTGGTCTTCAGGGACAGGTCGATGCCCCGTTCCGCATAGGATGCGCCGATCTCGTCGCGGATATCCTCATCGAACCCACGCAGTAGTTTGTCGCCGCGATGCGCCAGAATCACTTTTGAGCCGAGACCGGAGAATATCCCGGCGAACTCCACGGCAATATAGCCGCCGCCGACGACAAGGATGCGCTCCGGCTGCTTCTCGATGTTGAACACATGGTCGGAAACGATGGCATGTTCGATGCCGGGAATATCCTTGGGCAGGAGTGGCTGCGCGCCGGTTGCAATCAGTATCTTTTTTACCCGGACCCGTTTGCCGAAATCCACAAACCGCACATTATGCGGGCCTTCGATCACGGCGCGCGATTGCTCTATCGTGACGCCAGCCTCCACCAGATTATTGCGATAGATACCTTCGAGCCGGGCAATCTCCTTGTCCCGCGCGTTCTTGAGAAGCTGCCAGTCAAAATGGACAGCCTTGATGCTCCAGCCAAAGCCGATGGCATCCTCAAAATCCTCACCGAAATGGCTGGCAAGGGCCATCAGCTTTTTCGGCACGCAGCCGCGAATGACGCAGGTGCCGCCGATCCGCGATTCCTCGGCAACGATGACCTTGGCCCCATATCCGGCAGCGATCCGCGCCGCGCGCGTTCCGCCAGACCCGGCACCGATCACGCATAAATCCACATCGAACATGAATACTCTGCATCCTTGAAATTTGAGCAAGCGGCAGCACGACATAACCCGTAGCGCTTCATATGGCTGTGGAGATTATCGCGGCGGACAAGAAAAGCAAATGCCTTCAAAAAACCACGCAAACCGGTGTCAGGTGGATAAAACGAAACATCTGCGTATTGCAGCTTCACGACCTCTCAACGGATGCCTGTTGTAAGGGATCAGCGGAATCTCGTTTTCAACTGCTTGCCGGGCAGGATGCCGAAAATTTGAGGATTAATATCCGTCAGTTCTTATCTTTCAGGAGGACGATCGTATTCAAGACCGTCTTTAACGAAAAGTCCTCCGGTTTCCCGGAGGACTTTTAAAATGTCTCATATCCAGGATATATCCGGCCCACAGGTCGGGAGATATTTATATCACCTGAAAAACTGCCCTCTTTTGGCCAGTTCCGCGCGGGTGCGGATATTGACATATTCAGCCGTGCGCTGTGTCCACTTTTCCATTGCTGGCATCAGGGCATCGAGAATTTCAGGCTGCTGTTTGACATAGACAAGGCCAGCCGGCGTTTTGAAAAACTCGGAAATATTCTTCATATCGGCATCGGGAATTGCAACCGCGAACACCTTGGCCGTCTCGTCGATAATCTGCACTTTCAGCTTTTCAAGCTCGGGCTGCAAGTCCTTCAGGGCTTCGTCCAGATAGGGGAGCAACTCGGGATTGCTGATGAACAGCGAATCTCGGCTGCCGTTGCTGCGCACCGAAAATACGACCTGAGCGAGAATGCCGTCATAGCTGCGGACGATGCCGGAACCGAGGGCAACTTCTTTCGCCAGAGCCACTTGCGCCGGGGTCAGGGCTTTTCTGGCGGCATCGAATTTCTGTCGTGCTTCCGAAGGCGGTTTATTTTTCGCCGTGGTTTGATCCGGCGTTTCACTCGGCGGAGCGATCGCCACAGTGAGCTTGCGGGTCGTCAACTCTGCCTGGACTCGGGTTACGACATAACTTTCAACATTCTGGGTCCATTCTTCGATGATCGGGGTCAACTGTTCGAGAATGACGGGCTGACGCTCCACGTAAACCACTCCCGACGGCGTCTTGATGAAAGCCGCGACGGCTTGCAAATCCTTCTCCGTCATCTTGCTGGCGAAAACCCGTCCTGTCGTGTCCGACATCTGTTCCCTGAGCTTGTCCAGCTCAGGCTGGAGATCCAGAAGAATCTGGTCGAGAAGCTGCTTCGTTTCCGGCTTGTCGACCCCGCTTTGTCTCATTGTCGTAATGATCTGAGCCATTAGCCCGTCGCTCATGCGCGACAGTCCGGATGACACCGCCACTTCTTTTGCGACAGTCAGGTGGCTGGGAGTAAACGATTCCACAGGTTTCGTCTGACTGGCCGCCGGTTGCGCCGGGGGCGTCTGCGCATGCACGCCCCCTGCCGACAGAACAAGGGCAGCCAAGCCCGCCATCACGTATGACTTTTTCAGACTCATCAACAAGGACTCCAAATGGTAGGCAGCGGTTCTGGCAGAGGTTTAAGGCGAGACTGTGGGCTTTAGAGCATTTTACGCTGAAGTGGAAACCGGTTCAGTGGAACAGAATGCGGAAAACAAAGGAAACCGGAGCAGGATGCGATTCCGTGTGAACGCAAAACGCTCTACGCCCCGATTGACCCCAGTTCATAAATCCCTTGGGTGCCTGCGAGAACTGCACCGCAGGCCAGCCCGATGAACAACCCATGCTCGACGACACCCGGAATGGTCGACAATTCGGTGGCAAGCACTTCGGGAGAATCGATCCGCCCACAAGGAATGTCGATAATATAATGTCCACCATCGGTCAAAAAAGTTTCTCCGGTGGCTGTCCGACGCACGCTGGGACTCGCGGTAATGCCGATGCGATCGACGACTTTTTCAATCGCTTTCAATGTCGCTCCAAGGCCAAAAGAGACGACTTCAACCGGAAGCGGGAAAGCGCCGAGCGTTTCCACCCGTTTCGAGCCGTCGGCGATGACGATCATCCGACGGCTGGCGGCTGCAACGATTTTCTCCCGCAGCAGCGCTCCACCGCCACCCTTGATCAGGCGAAGCTGAGAATCCAGTTCGTCTGCACCGTCGACGGTGAGATCCAGTTCTGGAACATCGTCAAGGGTTACAAGCGGAATGCCTTCTCGTTCGGCCTGAAGACGCGTCTGCTCCGAAGTCGGCACGCAAATCACCCGTAAGCCGTTCCGGACTTTTTCGCCGATCCGCGCAACGAAATGTGCTGCCGTCGACCCGGTACCGAGACCCAGGAACATTCCGTCGCTCACCAGATCCGCTGCGCGCCAGGCTGCCAGACGTTTCAGATCTTCAGCGCTCATGACAACCCCTTTCGAAGGTCTTTCCGAATATCGACCCTCCAGCCTTTGGAAACAAAATCAGCCTGTGAAACACTCCGATGGATTCGTCAATGTCAGGGTTTCGGGTCTGCCGGACGTGTCGCGCTGTTCTCCATCTCGATGACGGGTTGCGATGTCTGCTTCTCGACCCGGTTCATTCCGGTGGGTGAAGATTGGGCCGTACAGACCACCTTCCGCTCACTTTCGAGAACGTAGCACATACTGATGTCGCCGGTGCGATAATTCACCCGGAATATCCCGCCTTCCTGAGTATGCTGCGTCGCTACCAAGCCGTATTCGCCGGCACTCTGGGCGATGGCTCCCTCGCCGGATGGGAAGCAGTAGGTGACGCCGACCGTGTCCTTCCACAAGGCGAATTGACAGGCAATGATCTCGCCTGTGGTCCGGTCGACGCGATAAACCCGGTTCAGTTTGATATTCGGCGCAGGCATAAACTCGTAGACCGAGCCGGGATTTGCTGCCGCCGTTCCTGTGGGGCAGGCGGCGGCGATTGCAAGCGCGCCCGCTCCAAGAAAAGCCCGTCCAAGAAAAGCCCGTCCAAGGAAAACCGGTTCATGAAAAAAGCGAGGGAACCGCATGCGTCACTCCGTTATCCTGTAATTTGCGAATCGTTGTCTATCATATACGCGGCGGCAGATTCCTGTCGCCAGAGGCTATCCCACATCTTTCGGACCTCATCATGCCCAGCATTCCTTCCCCGGTCGTCGTTTTTGATCTTGACGGCACTCTTGCCGAAACGGCTCCAGATCTGATCGCATCACTCAATGCAGTGCTTGCGAGTGACAGAATACCGCCCTTACCTTTGGAGCGGGCGCGCAACCTCATCGGCGCGGGCGCGCGGGCGCTTATCGAGCGCGGTTATGGCGCGCATGGCATCCAGATCCCGGATGTGCGGGCGGAGCGGCTTTTTCAGGATTTCCTGACCCATTACAACGCCAATCTCTGTGTCGGGAGTCATTTATATCCGGGCGTCGAGAGGGCCTTGAAATGTCTGAAGGAAAAAGGCTTTACGCTTGCGGTCTGCACCAACAAGTTCGAGGGTGCATCCGTCAATCTCCTGAAGGCGCTCAATGTTTTCGATTATTTCTCTGCGATTTGCGGTCGGGATACGTTCGCTCATCACAAACCGGATCCGAGACATTTGACGGCAACGATAGAAGCCGCGGGCGGTGATAGGCGCCGGGCGGTGATGGTGGGTGATTCCGCCACCGATGTCGAAACCGCGCGAGCAGCTGGAGTTCCGGTGATCTGCGTTCCGTTCGGATATTGCGACGGGCCGGTGGAAAGCCTCAACCCAGACCGCATCGTCCAGCATTTCGACGATCTCTTCGACGCCGTCAGCGCCCTGATAGCCGTAAGTTGACAGGGGTGGGTCGATAGTTGTTGTCCTTGTCGATCCGGGAATCGATGAAACATCAAGGACTGATGGAATACCAAGGCATGGTGAAAATGGTGGGCGCGACAGGGATTGAACCTGTGACCCTTCGCGTGTGAAGCGAATGCTCTCCCGCTGAGCTACGCGCCCGTGAGCGGCCTTCTAAAGCCGGTACGCCTCATCCGTCAAGCGGTGAAAAAATGATTATTGCCGATTCGCTTCGGCAGTAACCTCAGTTTAGGTATTTCCGGGTATGGTTGACCGAGTTGCAAGGGAACTCATTTCAGGATTTCGGCATTATGTCGTCATCTTCTGTTTCCTTTTCGCAATCCTGTGAAGAAACTTGATGGCGATGGGCTGAAAGCAGTTGCGTTGCGCGCGGCTCTCACCCAAAGTCGGACTCATGCGCTCAATCCACCCTGAGCGAAATAGCTGATCCTTCCCGAGCAGAAATGACCGAGGCATCAATGGGCCGTTTTATTTCTCTTCTCTCCGGAATCGCATGCGCTTCCGCTATGTTCGCCACGTCGGCGAGTGCTTACGAAATTGATCCGCTTACCCGCCAGCCGCTGGTAAGCCAGGAAAAAACCTATCATCCTCAAGCCGGTTCGGTTTGGCGCGAGACAGTATCCTACAATGGCGGTCAGGCCGCTGGAACGATCGTCATCTCGACAGTGGAGCGGCGGCTTTATTATGTTCTCGGCGATGGCAGGGCCATCCGTTACGGCATTGGCGTTGGACGTCCAGGCTTTACTTGGGGCGGTACGGTGACGATCAGCGCCAAGCGCGAATGGCCGGACTGGACGCCTCCTCCCGCCATGTTGAAGCGTCGCCCCGACCTGCCGCGCCATATGAAGGGTGGTATCGACAACCCGCTCGGCGCTCGCGCCATGTATCTCGGCGGTCTCCTGTATCGCATCCATGGCTCGAACGAGCCGGAGACTATCGGTCAGGCCGTGTCCTCAGGTTGCATCCGCATGACCAACGAAGATGTGATCGATCTCTATAACCGCGTGCGTGTTGGCACGAGGGTGGTCGTGCAGCGATAAGCAAAAATGATTTTTAAAAAGTGCAAGGGCCGGGAAACCGGCCCTTTTTCGTTATGAGGGACGTTTGGTGTCGCGGGAGAGGCCATTTTCCTCCAGCTCTTCGAGGTAAGTCGTCCATTTTTTCTCGAACTCTTTGCCGAGTTCGTAAAGATAGCGCCATTCGTAAATGCCGCTGGAATGGAGATCGTCGAAGGTCAGCTTGACGGCATAATTGCCCACAGGTTCGACAGAGATGATCTCCACATGCCGCTTGCCGCTGACGATCTTCCGCTCTGCCGGTGTATGACCGCGCACTTCGGCAGACGGGCTTTGTACGCGGAGGTATTCTGCCGGAAGCGTGAAGGCTATGTCATCGTCAAATCGGACGATCATTTCCTTACGATCCTTTGACAGCCGTATTTCCGTCGGCCATTTCTGCGTCATGGTTATCTCTCCTTGCGGCAGGCACATTCCTTGCCGGACCGTTTTTACTGGCCAACCTTTTAGCCAAATCCGAAAATCGCTGCTACCCCAAGGAACCGATACTGGGCCGGGAAGGTTTCGTCCGTAACGTGCTACATCGCGGTAGCTTTCCGGAACGGCCACTGATCTGAATGAATTTGCTAACTCCCTGCGGCAATTGCGCAAAAGCAAATATGGCGATCATTCTCTATGATCTGTGGTGGCGCAATGAGTTTCGTTTCGGTACAATTCGCGAACCGTGCCGCAAACTACGCAGACGTCATGAGGAAACGCCCATGGATAAGCCAAACGGTTTTCCGTCCACGCATGCAGGTTGCGCACCGCTTGTCGATCCGTTCGCGCGGCCCATTACCTATGTGCGTGTTTCCGTTACCGACCGGTGCGATCTGCGCTGCGTCTATTGCATGTCCGAGCACATGACCTTCCTGCCCCGGCGCGATCTCCTGACGTTGGAGGAACTCGACCGGGCCTGCTCCGCCTTCGTCGCTCGGGGTGTGAAGAAGCTCAGGATCACCGGTGGCGAGCCACTGGTGCGGCGCAATATCATGTCGCTGTTTCGGTCGCTTTCGCGCCATCTCGACAGCGGGGCCTTGAGCGAGTTGACATTGACAACCAACGGCACGCAACTGCCGCGCCATGTCGATGAACTCGCCGAGTGCGGTATCCGGCGGATCAATATCTCCCTCGATACACTCGATCCGAACAAATTCCGGCAGGTTACCCGCTGGGGCGATATCGAGCAGGTTCTGGACGGGATTGAGGCCGCGCGCCGGAAAGGTTTCAAGATCAAGCTCAACGCCGTGGCTCTGAAAGGCTTCAACGACGAGGAGATCCCGTCGATGATGGAGTGGGCACATGAGCGCGGCATGGACATGACGCTGATCGAGGTCATGCCGGTCGGCGAAATCAGCGACCTGCGTATCGACCAGTACATGCCGTTGACGATGATGCGCGCGCGGCTCGCCGAGCGCTACACGTTGGAGCCGCTGACCGAGCGGACAGGCGGTCCTGCCACCTATGTCCGCATCAAGGAGACCGGCGGCAAACTTGGCTTCATCACGCCGATGACCCACAATTTCTGCGAAAGCTGCAACCGAGTCCGTCTGACCTGCACCGGTGAACTCTATATGTGTCTCGGGCGCGAGGACATGGCGGATCTGCGTACGCCGTTGCGACAATCGGCTTCGGACGAATTGCTTCATGCCGCCATTGAGGCGGCCATTGCCCGCAAGCCTAAGGGACACGATTTCGTCATCGACCGTCGTGAGAAAGCTCCGGCGACCCAACGTCATATGAGTGTTACCGGCGGTTGACATATCATCGCTGATTTTCCGTGCTTGGTGCTTTGCCGTTTCTCTTGGCAGGTGAACAGGCTACAACCTTTATCGGTACGGTTTTATTACCGATAAACGGAGCAGAATCGCGATGGCAAAGGCAGCTTTTATCGGGCTTGGCGTCATGGGTTACCCGATGGCCCGGCACCTCAAGGCCAAGGGACATGAGGTTACGGTCTATAATCGCACGGCAGCGAAGGCACTTGCCTGGACAAAAGAAAATGGCGGACACTCTGCGCCGACGCCGAAGGCAGCGGCGCAGGGGCAGGATTTCGTATTCTGCTGTGTCGGCAATGATGATGATCTGCGCGCGGTGACGTTGGCGCCGGACGGCGCGTTTCATGGCATGGGAACAGGGGCACTGTTCATCGATCATACCACCGCCTCCGCCGATATCGCTCGCACTCTCCATGCGGAGGCGAAGGCGAAAGGGTTCGGCTTCATTGATGCCCCGGTTTCCGGCGGGCAGGCGGGTGCGGAGAACGGTGTTCTCACCGTGATGTGCGGTGGGGATGCTGCCGATTATGCGAAGGCTGAGCCGCTGATTATGAGTTTTGCCCGCGCCAGCCGCCTGATGGGGCAGAGCGGTGCGGGGCAGTTGACCAAGATGGTCAACCAGATCTGCATCGCCGGGCTGGTGCAGGGGCTGGCGGAAGGTGTGCATTTCGGTCGATGCGCCGGTCTCGACATGGAAGCGGTTCTCGATGTCATCTCCAAGGGCGCGGCTGGATCGTGGCAGATGGAGAATCGCGGAAAGACGATGAACGAAGGCCGGTTCGATTTTGGTTTTGCCGTTGACTGGATGCGCAAGGATCTCTTGATCTGCCTCGGCGAAGCGCGCCGTAACGGTGCAACCCTGCCGGTAACGGCGTTGGTCGACCAGTTCTACGCCGAAGTGCAGAAACTCGGCGGCAACCGCTGGGATACGTCGAGCCTCATTGCACGGCTCGGCAAGTAGTATCCGCTGGGCTATTCGGTGGAAGCCATCCCGGGGTGAGCATCCTTATTGCTTGAAGACACTGCGAATTGAAAAAGCCCCCTTGAACCGCTCAAGGGGGCTTTTGTTTGTTTCATGCCGCTTATGGGCAGGGCTGTCCATTCGGCAGAATGCAACGCCTTTGCATTGGCGACGTCCTGGCGGCTGGCGGAACCTGCCTGCTTACCGGCGGTGCATTGAACTGCCTTTCCGGCATCGGAGCCGGGCGAGCCGCTGGCGGCGGGTTGATCCGTCTTTCCGGCATCGGAACTGGGCGGGCCGCTGGCTGCACCCCGATCTGTCGTCCCGGTGCCGGGACGGGAGGCGGAGTAGCACGATCAGGATGGGCTGGTCCCCTGCGCCCATTGGGAACCGGAACAGGACGAACCTCGGAACCGGGAATATGCCGCTGGTTAGCACCTGGGATAGCGCGTACATCCGGGAGCGGTTGCACTCGCTCGACGGGCACCGTCACTGGGCGAGCGTTAGGCTGTGCAGGCCGAACGAGCGGTACTGCACCAGGACGCGCACCGGGAATCGGAGCCGGTTGAAGGCCGGGTTGAGGCCTGTTGCGCGGGTTCCTGACATCGCTGGGGGCTAGCGGAATGATCGGGCCGCTTAATCCGGGCTGTTGCTTCATCCAGCGATCATCGGGGCGCATCGGCCTGGCTGTTCCCGGAGGAACGAGTTGGCGGATGGCCGGTTGCTGAGCGCCCGGACGCAATGGAACCACTGGCGGGCGGATCGGAATGGCGACCGCACCGCGCGGTGTTACCGGCGCATAGCGTGGCACAAATTCACGCGGCGGACGGGCGCGTTCCGGGAACGGCAGCGGCGCGGGAACCGGCAGAATGCCGACTGCAGGTGGTGGAGGCGGCGGCAAAGGACGCCAGCCGCGCATTGGCCGCATCGGCAGATAGGCGCTGGGGAATAGCGGCGGCAGCGCATAGGTCCGATAAGAGGGGTAATCGTTGTAAATATAGGTTTCCTCGTAGATGACCTCATAGGGCAGCGGCGGCGGCAGGTCGTCATAGATGACGACACTGAAGTCGTCTGGTGGCGTCAGCGGGCGCGACAGCATTGCCAGACGCCTACGAGCATCCGCCACGTGCGGTCCACGCTTGTACGTCTTCAGATAGGTCCAGTAGGCCTCCGGCGTGTTGCGCTTTACTGTTTTGTTCCAGAACAGGGCTTCCCGGCGGTCTGTCAGCAATGACTTGACGCGAGTGCTTAGCGGATGGTCCGGATATTGGCGAAGGAAAGCCTGATAGGCGGCGATCGTGTCCGTTTCAACCGCCAGAGCATAGGTCGCTTCCGCCGAAGACGGGGCAGGCGGCGTCAGCGCGGTCGGAGGCGTTTCGCCTTCCTGTAGAGGGAAAAATATGAACGAATGAGCCTGATCGGCGACATGCCAGGGCGTCCACAGACCTTGCGTGTCCTCATGTACCCAGGCACGCAGGCGCTTGAATGCCTCGTCGGCACCGATGCCCGGCTCGCGCATGGCTTGAACCAGGTTGCCGGCATATTCGCCGTAGGTTCCGTCCTTGGACCATTTCGCCTGTTCTGACACAGGCAATGCTCGTCCGGGCGCACTGGCGAAGGCGATTAGAAAGTTCTTCGGCGGATCGATATAGGCCAGGCCAGGAGCCACCGTCTCAATTGTGAAGTCCGGATACTGGAAGGGCGAATCTACGATGATGATCTTGGAATCGACCTGCATGTCGGTAAGTGGGCGGATGATGTCAGAAAGACGGAACCCTTCTTTGGCAATGTCGAGATCGCGTTTCCCTGTGAAATTCACCGGCAGGATATAATTGTCACCTTCGAGCTGGACGGCATATCCCGAGATGTAAACGACGACATCGATTCCCTGTCCAGCCTCTCCGACACGGTTCAGGAACGACAGCACCGTTTGCCGGATGCCGAATCCGTCGAGGTTGCTTCCCTCGATAACTTCGAAGCCACTATCGGTCAGGCTTTGCGCCACCAGCCCGGCATCGTTGACTGCGGTCGGCAATGCGCCGCGCGTATAAGCGCTTTGGCCGATGACAAGGGCGATTCTTGGATTGTTGTTCTGCGCCTGCACCGTCAGGGTCGAGGCCAGACAGGCAATCGCGACCAGCCATAATTTCAAGATGCGCATGCAGGTGCCTCCTTTGGCAGAATGGTTGCGCGAGCAGATCAAAAAAGCACCTTTGGATTTGAACCGGGCATGAACGTCCGGATTTTAGTCGGAAAATCTGTTCGCGAACGAGTTCTACTGTCCTCAAGGACGCGTCAGCGTCAGGTAGAGAATGAACCCGCCCAGTCCGAGGGCCAGCAGCCAGATCACCAATTCCTTGATCGCGCTGTCGAATCCGGAATTGCGCGAGACTTCCGCCAGGTTGTTCATCCTGTTGGGGTCGCTCCCCGCAAAGATGAGGGCGATCACAAGGCATGCCAGCAGCGCAGGCACAAGAAAACGCAATCGCATACTGCTCTCCCATTCATCTGCATTCTGCACCGGTTGCCTGAACCGGGTGTGGCAGGTGCCGTGCGAGCCGGAGCAATCGGAATGTTAAAATACCGTTTAGGACTGCCCGGCGCAAATCATAGGGGGCAAACTGGCTGATTGACTAACCAAGTCGGGAATCCACGATTCCAAATCAATTACCGAAACGTTAGTATCCGCCACTCATCAACGACATTCCGGTAGCGCACACATGTCCCGCTCTGTTCCTGTTTCCCGCCTGATGATTGCCCTGGCGCAGTTGAACCCGATTGTCGGAGATATCTCCGGCAATGCGGCCAAAGTGCGTAAGGCCAGAGCCACCGCGAAAAAATCCGGGGCCGATCTCGTTCTGTTCGGAGAATTGTTCCTTGCCGGGTATCCGCCGGAAGATCTCCTGTTGCGTCCGGCATTTCAGGCGGCCTGCCGCGCAGTGTGCGAAGATCTGGCGCAAGAGACGGCGGATGGCGGTCCGGCCCTGCTGGTGGGCTTGCCGTGGCTGGAGGAGGGGCGACTCTACAATGCTGTTGCGCTACTCGATGCGGGCCGGATCGTCACCGTGCGTTTCAAGGCCGATCTGCCGAACTATGGCGTGTTCGATGAAAAACGGGTGTTCTCCTGCGGACCTTTGCCGCAACCGATAGAGTTCCGGGGCGTCAAGCTCGGTGTGCCGATCTGTGAGGATATCTGGAGTCCGGTAGTAACGACTCACCTCGCCAGGGCCGGGGCGGATATCCTGCTCGTGCCCAACGGTTCGCCTTACTGGCGCGGCAAGACCAAAGAACGCTTTAGTATCGCCGAAGTGCGGGTGGCGGAAAGCGGGTTGCCGCTCGTTTATCTCAACCTTGTCGGCGGGCAGGATGAGTTGGTGTTCGACGGCGCATCCTTCATCCTTAATGCTGACCAATCTCGCCCCTGCCAGTTGCCCGCCTTCCGCGAGGATATGGCTCTGACCGTCTGGACGCAGGAGAAGGGGGGCTGGAACTGTGCGGATGCGCCGCTAGCGGAGATAGACGAGGGCGACAAGGCCGATTATGCCGCTTGCGTTCTGGGATTGCGCGATTATGTCGGGAAGAGCGGTTTCCCCGGGATCGTACTCGGCATGTCGGGCGGCATCGATTCGGCGCTCAGCGCGGCGATGGCGGTTGATGCTCTCGGGGCGGATCGGGTGCGCTGCATCATGCTACCCTATCGCTTCACATCCGGCGATTCGATGAACGATGCCGCCGATTGCTCGCGCCTCCTCGGCGTGCATTACGATGAAGTGCCGATAGCCTCCGCCGTGGAAGGGGCGGAAGCTGCGTTGCAGGGATTGTTTGCCGGGCGCGCGCGCGATGTGACGGAGGAGAACATTCAGGCGCGCGTGCGCGGGTTATTACTGATGTCGGTCTCCAACAAGTTCGGACCGATGGTACTGACCACCGGCAACAAGTCGGAAATGTCGGTCGGTTACGCCACGCTTTACGGCGATATGAACGGCGGCTTCAACCCATTGAAAGATATATATAAAATCGAGGTGTTCCGTCTTGCTCGCCTGCGTAACGGCTGGAAGCCGGAAGGCGCACTCGGCCCCGATGGCGAGGTGATCCCGCCGCGCATCATTACCAAGCCCCCCTCCGCCGAATTGCGCGAGAACCAGAAGGACCAGGATTCGCTACCGCCTTACGAGATTCTCGACGATATCCTTGAGGAGCTTGTCGAACACGACCGGTGTGTTGCTGATATCGTTGCTTCCGGCCATGATCTTGAAACCGTGAAGCGGGTGGAAAAGCTGCTTATGTCCGCCGAATACAAGCGGCGTCAGGCGGCTCCAGGGGTAAAAGTCACCCGCCGCAATTTCGGACGCGACCGGCGCTATCCGATCGTTAATCGCTTCCGGGACGAGGGATGAGCGAAACCGGACATGAAAAAACCGGCCCGATCTTTTCGATCCCAGGCCGGTTTTTATCATGGAACCTGAAAGAGCTTATTTCTTCAACTCATCAAGCAGCTTCGGCATCGCGTCGAACAGGTCGGCGACGAGGCCATAATCGGCAACCTGGAAGATCGGCGCTTCCTCGTCCTTATTGATGGCGACGATAACGCGCGAATCCTTCATGCCGGCGAGATGCTGGATCGCTCCGGAAATGCCGACCGCGATATAAAGCTCGGGGGCGACCACCTTGCCGGTTTGGCCAACCTGAAGATCGTTCGATACATAGCCTGCATCGACCGCCGCCCGGCTGGCACCGATGGCCGCGCCGAGCTGGTTCGCCACCGGTTCGATATACTTGGCGAAATTTTCCGCCGAACCGACCGAGCGTCCGCCCGAAACCACGATTTTCGCCGAGGACAATTCCGGTCGGTCCGACTTGACCGTTTCCTCGCCTTTGAAGGCTGAAATCTTCGGGTCAACTGCGACAGTCACTGGCTCAACCGGAGCAGCGCCGCCATCCGCCGCGGCGGTGAACGTCGTCGTCCGGACGGTGATGACCCGTTTGGCGTCCTTCGTTTCTACCGTCTGGACGGCGTTTCCGGCATAGATCGGCCTCTCGAACGAGGTCGGTGACAGCACCTTGGTGATTTCCGATATCTGCATCACGTCAAGGAGCGCCGCCACGCGTGGCATCACGTTCTTGCCGAAGCTCGTCGCTGCGGCGACGAGCGCATCATAGGAACCGGCCAACGACACGACCAGCGCCGCCAGCGGTTCCGCCAGTCCATGTGCATAAGCGGGGGCATCGGCCACAAGCACCTTCTCGACCCCGGCGAATTTTGCCGTTGCTGCAGTGGCGGCGGCGCAATCCGAACCGGCCACCAGAACATGCACTTTTGAGCCGAGGGCCAAGGCCGCCGTCAGCGCCTTGCGCGTGCCTTCTGTCGGTGCACCACCCGAGATTTCCGCAATCAATAATGTCGTCATTTCACAGAACTCCCGCTTCACCACGCAGCTTGGTCACAAGCTCCGTCACCGATCCAACTTTGACCCCGGCCTTGCGAGCAGCCGGTTCCGACACCTTCAGGACGTTCAGACGCGGGCTGATGTCTGCGCCGAGTTCTTCGACGGCGATCATATCGAGCGGTTTCTTCTTGGCCTTCATGATGTTTTGTAAGGGGGTGAGGCGGGGTTCGTTCAGTCGCAGGTCGGTCGTCACCACAGCTGGGAGTGGCAGCGCCACTGTCTGCAGGCCTCCGTCGACCTCCCGCGCCACATCCACAGATTGGCCGGAAAGGGAGACTTTCGAAGCGAACGTGCCTTGGCCCCAGCCGAGCAGCGCCGCCAGCATCTGGCCAGTCTGGTTGCAATCGTCATCGATTGCCTGTTTGCCCATGAGGACCAGCGAAGGCTCTTCGCGCTTCACGACGGCAGCGAGGCACTTGGCAACCCCAAGCGGCTCGACATCGACATCGGTGCGAATCAGGATAGCCCGGTCCGCCCCCATCGCCAGGGCGCGGCGCAGCACGTCTTCGGAGGCGGCGGAACCCACCGTCACCGCGATGACTTCGGTGGCGTTTCCGGCTTCCTTCAACCGCAGGGCTTCTTCGACCGCGATTTCGTCAAACGGGTTCATAGACATTTTCACGTTTGTCAGATCGACACCGCTTCCATCCGCCTTGACACGGACTTTCACATTGAAATCGACAACGCGTTTCACGCTGACCATCAGCTTCATTGAGCATCCTCCTCGACGCCGTACTCGAGATTGGGAGAGATATCCCCCGAAACAGCGGACCCAACGCGCTAATGTATGCGCTGAATCGAATTCGACATGGCCTATTGCAACAGGAGGGAGTAACGTCAAGCGCGAAA
Source organism: Microvirga sp. (assembly GCA_031547465.1). Taxonomy (GTDB): domain Bacteria; phylum Pseudomonadota; class Alphaproteobacteria; order Rhizobiales; family Beijerinckiaceae; genus Hohaiivirga. The sequence goes on from JAVBRX010000149.1 coordinate 17,598, forward strand.
GGTCAAACAGTTTGTTTCTTTGCAAGCGGGAAGACGTTAGCTGCAAAAATTCCGGCCTTGAATGGTTGCGACCGGATAATACCAGGCGAGAATATGAAATTGCCTTGGAAGCGGCTTTGAACGGAAAGAATATCTCGCCGTTTTTGCATTTGCGTTCCGTCCCGGTGGCTATATGACAGATAGGGAATGACCGGTGCTTGCCGGTCAAGAGCATCTTGCTCTGGTTTTTCCGGCGGTTCTTCGCGATAGTGTTCTGCCCGCGTAAACCACGCCGGATTGCGCCTCTCCAGATCGACCCCAGCCAGTGGATCCGCCAATGCCCGCTCCGATCGTCCGTTTCGCGCCGTCACCCACCGGATATCTGCATATAGGAAATGCGCGTCCGGCGCTGCTCAATGCACTCTATGCCCGGCGTGAAGGTGGGATGTTCATCCTGCGCCTCGATGATACCGATGTCGAGCGATCGAAGCAGGAATATGCAGAGGCTCTGCAACAGGATCTCGCCTGGCTCGGCATCGAACCGGCGATTGTCGTGCGGCAGTCGGACAGGTTTGCGTTGTATGGCGCGGTCTGCGAACGCCTCAAGGCCATGGGGCGGCTTTATGCCTGTTACGAGACTGCCGACGAACTGGAGCGCCGTCGCAAGCGCCAGCTTGCGCGCGGTTTGCCGCCGATCTACGACCGGGCAGCCCTGACACTGGGTGATGAGGAGAAACGGCAATTCGAGGCGCAGGGTCGTCGCCCGCACTGGCGTTTCCGGCTCGATCATCAGATCGTTGCCTGGCACGATCTGGTGCGCGGCGATTGCCATGTCGATTGCACGTCGCTTTCCGACCCGGTTCTGGTTCGAGAGGATGGAACCTATCTCTATACGCTGCCTTCGGTAGTGGACGACGTCGATCTTGGCATCACCCATATCATTCGCGGTGAGGATCACGTTACCAATACGGCAGTGCAGATTCAGATATTCGAGGCGCTTGGGGCCTCAGTACCGGTTTTTGCGCACCATAACCTGCTCACGACCGCCAGTGGTGAAGGGTTGTCGAAGCGTCTCGGGCATCTGGCGCTACGCAATCTGCGCGAATCCGGTCTGGAGCCTATGGCAGTTGCTTCCCTTGCCGTGCTCGTCGGCTCGTCCGAAGCGGTGCGGGCGGTACCGAGTTTCGACAAACTGGCGCAACTGGTCGATTTCTCCCACATCTCACGTGCTCCGGCAAAGTTTGATGAACATGAACTCGATCATCTCAACGCCCGCCTGCTGCACGCCATGCCTTATACAGAAGCAAAACCACGACTCGATGCGCTGGGTATCGGCGGTGGTGAGGCACTCTGGAATGCCGTGCGCGCCAACCTCGACCGTTTCGGCGATGTTGTTGAGTGGTGGAAGGTCGTCACCGGCCCGCGTGTGCCGGTGATAGACGATCCGGCCTTTGCCGCATCCGCTGCGGCACTCCTGCCGCCGGAGCCATGGAGCGAGACCACATGGAGGGAATGGAGTTCCGCCGTCGGTAAGGCAACAGGGCTGAAGGGCCGGGCGCTCTTCATGCCGTTGCGGCTGGCGCTGACCGGGGTCGATCATGGGCCGGAACTCGCCACCCTTCTACCGCTGATCGGACGGGACCGGGCAACGGCACGACTTTCCGGACAGACGGACTGATGTCCGCACGAGCAGTCCCTGCACCGAACGGCATAACTTGCGGCATAGCTTGATGGTGTTACTTTACCGTGTCGTATTCGGCGGCGGCGGGATGACTTTGGGAGCGATGATGCGGATCGTCCGCTTGGTGCCGTGTTCGTCGGTCACCACCTCGCGCGGGCCTTCGGCCTCATCGACCACCTGCGTCTCCTCGATGGCGCGCGGGCCGATGCCGGAGGATTCTGTGCCTGCGGTCGGTGCGGCTTCGCCGCTTGTTGCCTGTGCACGGGATTCCGCTTCGATTCGCGCCTCTTCGGCGGCACGCTTCTTCTTCTGCTCCGCCGTTTCCTTCGGTTTGGCCATTTCGCGGGAGCGTTCCTCGGTAACGATAATGTCGCCCTTCTGCTGTTTCAGCATTTCTTCCGCCCGCCCAGAAACCTCGGCCCAGGTTTGATCCAGTGCTTTGCAGGAGCAGTTCGGCACGAATTCCTGCCGGTAGCGCAGGGCATTGGGTGTCTGGATGTAACGTTGGCCGCCGTTGATGGCGATGGCATATTCGATAGCCTTGTCGCCGCCTGACATCGTATAGGCCGAGACCTCGGCATTCGGGCATAGCGCCTTGCACATCTCATCGCCGTTCGCCCGTCCGCCGGGTATATTGCCGAGCGGAAAGAAGAAGCCGTCGCAACTGCGCACACATATTGTTCGCTTTCCGCCATACGTAGGGCGGGAATCATCCCCCCCCTCCTGGTAATCGTCGCCCCACCCGCCGGATGATTGCGGCGGCGGTTCATAGCTCGGTTGCCGGGGGCTGAACAGACGGTCGAAAAAACCGCGATTATCGGGCTGTCTGGAGGAACAGGCGCGGGCGATGGCTGCCTGCAACTCTTGCCGCCGCGCCTCAAAAGCCGAGGCGCTGCCGCTTGCTTGCGCGATACTCGCTTCCAGGCGATTCATGCGCTGGGCGATACCGGCGCATTCCGCCGGAGGGGATCCGGAAAATACTGAAAAAAGTCCCCGCTGGCAGCCACGTGAGCGGTAGTAATTGGTTAACTGACTCAATTCGATCCGTTGCTGGGCGGCGCTGGCGCTGGCTGCGCCGGGACCCCGCTGGAGAAGTGATGTCAATTGCATCCGGTATTGCACACATTGCGGTGATGGTTGCTGCGCTATGGCATCCGTGCAGGTCATCGCCGCCAGACCGAGAAATACTCCGGCAACGATCGGTTGCCACCTTTTGCCCGCTTCTGCCAGGGAGCATCGCGAGCCAGGGAAAATCGAGAAAAGGTTGGTCATTTGCAAACGGTTATCCGGGAAATCATGTTTAGTTACACGGAATGCCGAAAGAATATGGGCCGACATTCCGGTTCCGGAAAGATATGGATACCCGAGTCTTCATGCTTTCGATAGCCCTTGAGCGGCGTTCGCCTACCATATTTATGCAGTCGTTTCATGATTCCGTTAAAATAGGGGTTTTTCAAGGCGTTAATCGTTCTCATCCGGGGCGGAACGGAAGAAAATCGTGCTTGCGGGTTGATGCCCGTTTGCGTGGCGTTTCTTTACTCTTTGTTCGATAGTATAAGCATCGTTTCTGCCGGATATCTGGAAGCAATGGAAAGGATTTAGCGATGGATTTCTCCGCGATACCGGGCAAATGGGCTATTTTGAGTTCGCTTGCCTTGGAACTGGTGTTTGCCGGTTCCGCGATAGCGCAGGATTCCGATGTGATCTTTAAGAAATCCACGGTTTGGCGCGCGTTGACGCCAAACGACAAGCTGGTTGTCCGGGTGGTTGACGATCCTCTCGTCGAAGGGGTGGCGTGTTATTACACGACGCCGGAGCGCGGCGGCCTTGCTGGCACGTTCGGGGTTGCCGAGGAGGTATCCGATATTTCACTCTCGTGCCGTCAGGTCGGTCCGATCCGCTTCAAGGAAAAGTTTGCGCAGGGCGATACCGTTATCAGCGAGCGTCGGTCGCTGCTCTTCAAGCGGATGCGGATCGTGCGTGGTTGCGACAAGAAGCGCAATACCCTGGTGTATCTTGTCTATTCGGACAGGCCGATAGAAGGTTCGCCGAAGAATTCCACCGCCAGCGTTCCGGTGATGAGTTGGAACAACGAGCAACCCGCCCGCTGCGCCAACTGGACGACGGATTGAATGAGCGAAACAAAACGCCTTGACAGGCTGTTGTGGGAAACTCATAGATAAAGCCATGATGGTTGCTTCGATCATATCGATCATCTGTTCCGGAACGCAGTGTAGCTGGCGCGACCGCTAGACGAGGTTGCGTATTGCCCCGTGCGATCCGCACTCAAATTCCTCCGTTTGCGGTTCGCGCGGTCTCTCATTTTTCCGTTATCAAGAAATTGGTTATCTGTAATCGGCGGGCCTGCGCGTCAGGTTGCGCTCAGGTGCGGGTATTTCAGGCAATCTTAGCCCAATTTCAGCCTTTGCGATTTTTATGAGACAAGGAATTTAACGATGGTTTCCGCTCCGATGGACAAGGCATCCGGCACCGGCTCGTCCACTGCTTTGCGCATCCATAATACGCTGACACGCAGCAAGGACGCGTTTTTGCCCATCGACCCGGCGAATGTGCGCCTCTATGCCTGTGGCCCAACGGTTTACGATTTTGCCCATATCGGCAATGCCCGACCGATCATCGTCTTTGACCTGCTGTTTCGTCTCCTGCGTCAGGTTTATGGCGAGAGCCACGTCACCTA
>JAVBRX010000079.1:0-16129 GCA_031547465.1 Microvirga sp.
AAGGTGAACAGCGACAGATAAGCAAAGAAGCGCGAGCGGTGCGGATCGTCGTGCATGTATCCGAACGAGTAGAGATGCACGAGGGCTGAGACGCTGGTCACGACCACCAGCATGACCGCCGTCAGAGTATCGATCCGGAACGCCCACTCGGTAGCGAGATCTCCGGAAACGATCCACTTCGCCACGGGATAGTTTTGCAGCAGGGTTACATCCCCGCCCAGAATCTTGACAAAAACGACCCACGACAACGCCGCGCTGACGAACAGCAGGCCGGTGGTGACGATCTCGCTGCCGCGATGGCCAATGAAGCGCCCGAACAGCCCGGCGATCAGAAACCCGAGAAGCGGCAGGAAAACGATGGCATGAAACATCGACATTGTTTGTATCCTAGCCCTTCATCGCATTGATGTCTTCGACGGCCACCGATCCGCGATTACGGAAGAAGACCACCAGAATGGCGAGGCCGATCGCCGTCTCCGCTGCCGCCACCGTCAGGATGAACAGGGAGAATATCTGGCCGGTGATGTTCTGGAGCTGCGCCGAGAAGGCGATGAAATTGATGTTCACGGCGAGCAGGATCAACTCCACCGACATCAAAATCACGATCACGTTCTTACGGTTGAGGAAGATGCCGATCACGCCGATGGCGAATAGGATCGCCGCCACAGTGAGAAAATGGGTGAGCCCTATAGTCATCCGTCCGGTCTCCCTTATACGCCCTGCCGGAAGGGAACCTTCCGCACCTCGACCACCGTCTCCGGCGTGCGCGCCACCTGATCCGGAATGCTTTGCCGCTTGATGCCCTGGCGCTCGCGCAATGTCAGCACGATTGCGCCGATCATCGCCACCAGAAGAATGAAACCCGCTGCCTGGAAGAAGTAGAAGTACTTGTCGTACAGCTCCATTCCAAGCAGATAGGTATTGGTCGCGGTCTCGCCCTTGCCGCTCAACGGCGTCAGCGCCATGACAGTCTCGTTCATGACAGTCTCGTTCTTGCCGAACGGCCAGGTCACGGCGACCAGGATCAGTTCGCACATGAACACTATGCCGATCAGTGCGCCAACCGGCAGGTAGCGCATCGCTCCCTTGCGCAACTCGGCAAAATCGATGTCGAGCATCATGACGACGAACAGGAACAGCACCGCCACCGCGCCGACATAGACCACCACCAAAAGCAGCGCCAGGAACTCTGCTCCCATCATCATGAACAGCCCGGCGGCGTTGACGAAGGCAAGAATCAGGAAGAGCACCGAGTAAACGGGGTTGCGCAACGTGATCACCATGACGGCGGAAGCGATCACGACGGTCGCGAATAGATAGAAAAAGGCTGCGATCATGTACGTGCTCTCGCCGCTGTCGCCAGCGGCCTGTTGTTAAGCCTTCCCGTCACCGGGGTTTGGCCTGGTTCCAACTCCCGCCTTCTGGTGGATAGCTCCCCCGGAAAGCCCCCTCATTCCCATTTCCCGCCCCGGCTTGAGCCGCGACGGCGTCACGCCTCAACGATACGGCGCATCGGCCTCGATGTTGCGGGCGAGTTCCCGCTCCCACCGCGCTCCGTTCTCAAGGAGCTTGGCCTTGTTGTAATACAGTTCGTCCCGGGTTTCCGTCGAGAATTCGACGTTCGGCCCCTCGACGATGGCATCTACCGGGCAAGCTTCCTGACAGAAGCCGCAGAAGATGCACTTCGTCATGTCGAGGTCGTAACGGGTCGTGCGGCGCGTGCCGTCGTTACCACGCGGGGCGGCCTCAATAGTGATCGCCTGCGCCGGACAGATCGCCTCGCACAATTTGCACGCGATGCAGCGTTCCTCACCGTTCGGATAACGGCGCAGTGCGTGCTCACCCCGAAAGCGCGGACTTTTGAAGCCCATTTCGAACGGGTAATTAATCGTCGTCTTCGGCTTGAAGAAATACTTCATCGCCAAGAAGAACCCCGATACGAACTCCTGCAAAAGGAGCGACTTAGCTGCTTGACCGAGCCTCATTCGCCCACTCTCCTCACGCCACCGCGCCCGGCGCCAGGCCGGACACTTTCAGGACGATCGCAACGATGAACACCATGGCGATCGAAATCGGCAGAAACACTTTCCAGCCGAGCCGCATCAACTGGTCGTAACGATAACGCGGCACCATCGCCTTCGCCATCGCGAACAGGAAGAACATCATGCTGACCTTGATGACGAACCAGATCACGCCCGGAATCCAGGTGAACGGCGCGAACGGGATCGGCGACAGCCAACCACCAAGAAACAGGATCGTCGCTAACGAACACATGGTGATGATCGCCACGTACTCGCCCAGCATGTAGAGAAGGTAAGGCGTCGAGCCGTATTCGGTCATAAACCCGGCAACGAGTTCGGATTCCGCTTCTGCGAGGTCGAAGGGCGGACGGTTGGTCTCGGCCAGCGACGAGATGAAGAAGATCACGAACATCGGCAGCAGCGGCAGCCAGTACCAGCCAAGCATACCGAACCGGGTATCCTGCGCCAGAACGATCTTTTCCAGATTCAGGGAGCCGACGCACATCAGTACGGTGATGATGACGAACCCGAGAGAAACCTCGTAGGAGACCATCTGCGCCGCAGCGCGCAGGCTCGACAGGAACGGATATTTCGAGTTCGACGACCAGCCGCCGATGATGACGCCGTAGACGCTGAGCGACGAGATCGCGAAAATATACAGCACGCCGACATTGATCTTGGCAACGGCCCAGCCGACATTAACCGGGATTACCGCCCAGGCGGCGAGCGCCAAGGTGCAGGAGAGGAATGGCGCGAACAGGAACAGGCCCTTGTTGGATGCCGACGGAATGACCGGTTCCTTCACCACAAACTTGATGAAATCCGCGAAAGATTGCAGCAACCCCCACGGCCCGACGACATTCGGCCCGCGCCGCAACTGCACAGCGGCCCAGATCTTGCGGTCGGCATAGAGAACATAGGCGATATACGTCAGCAGCACGATCAGAAGAAGGAAGCCGTGGCCAACAATGAGCGCCAGATTGATAAGCGTATCGAGCATGCCTCGTTCCCCTTACTCGGCTGCTTCCAGCCTGCGCCCCTGCGCCAGAGCCGAACATTCGGCCATGACGCGCGATGCGCGAGCAATCGGATTGGTCAGATAGAAATCCTTGACCGGAGACGCGAACGGCTCTTTCGCCGTATCGCCGCCGATCTTCGACAAAGTCTCGAACGCATCGCCGCCATTCACCGGCGCGATGGCTTCGATCCCCGAGAAATGCGGATGGACAGCATAAAGTTTCTGCCGCAATTGTCCCAGCGTGTCGAACGGCAGGGTTTGCCCCAGAACCTCCGACAGCGCCCGCAATATCGCCCAATCCTCGCGGGCATCGCCCGGCGGGAATGCCGCCCGGCTGCCAATCTGCACCCGGCCTTCGGTATTGATGTAAGTGCCGGATTTCTCCGTGAACGCCGCGCCAGGCAGGATAACGTCGGCGCGATGCGCGCCACGATCCCCGTGCGTACCCTGGTAAACCACAAACGCGCCAGGAGCGATATCGATTTCATCCGCGCCGAGGTTGAACACGACGTCGAGCGCCTTCGCTGCCGCCATAGCCTTGGCATCAAGACCGCCCTCGCCCGGCACAAAACCAAGATCAAGGCCGCCGACCCGCGCTGCTGCCGTATGCAGGACACTGAAGCCGTTCCAGCCTTCCGCCACCGCGCCGACGGCCTTGGCAACCTGCGCCGCAAGCGACAGCACCACCGCGCCATCCGGGCGGGTCAAAGCCCCCTGTCCGACGATGACTAGCGGACGCTTCGCATCCTTCAGCGCCTTGGCAAACTTGCCTTTGGAGGTAATCAATCCGGCGAGCGTCTCCGCTCCGGCACCGAGGTGTTCATAGGGATAGGTAAGATCGACCTGTTCGCCGATCAGCCCGATTGGCAGAGAACCGGCGCGCCAGCGCTTGCGGATGCGTGCATTGAGGATCGCCGCCTCCTTGCGCGGATTGGAGCCGACGATCAGGATCGCATCCGCGTCCTCGATCCCGGCAATCGTCGCGTTGAACAGGTAGGAAGCACGCCCGTAAGCCGGGTTCAGCGCCGTGCCGTCCTGACGGCAATCGATGTTGACGCTGCCGAGCGCCGTCATCAGCGTCTTCAGTGCATACATTTCTTCGACGGAAGCGAGATCGCCGGCAACCGCGCCGATCTTCTTGCCACCCGCTTTCTTGACCTTCGCGGCGATGGCGGCAAACGCCTCGTTCCAGCTTGCTTCACGCAGCTTGCCGTTCTCGCGCACATACGGACGATCGAGACGCTGCATGCGCAGACCGTCAACGATGTAACGGCTCTTGTCGGACAGCCATTCCTCGTTGATCGCCTCGTTGAGACGCGGCATGATGCGCATGACTTCGCGCCCGCGCGTATCGACGCGGATGGAGGAGCCGACGGCATCCATGACATCGACCGAATTGGTCTTGTTCAGTTCCCACGGGCGGAAGGTGAAAGCTTCTGGCTTATGCGTGAGGGCGCCGACCGGGCAGAGATCGGCCAGATTGCCCTGTAACTCCGAGGTCAACGCCTGCTCCAGATAACTGGAGATCTGCATATCCTCGCCACGCCACAACGCCCCGAGGTCGGATTCTCCCGCCACTTCGGTAATGAAGCGGACGCAACGGGTGCAATGGATGCAGCGCGTCATCGACGTCTTGATGAGCGCGCCAAGATACTTGTCGTCAACGGTGCGCTTGTTCTCGGCGTAGCGGCTGGTGTCGACGCCGAACGCCACCGCCTGATCCTGCAAATCGCACTGGCCGCCCTGATCACAGATCGGGCAATCGAGCGGGTGATTGATGAGCATGAACTCCATCACCCCTTCGCGTGCCTTCTTGACCATCGGCGACTTGGTGTTGATCACCGGCGGCTCGCCGTTCGGCCCCGGGCGGCAATCGCGCACGCCCCAGGCGCAAGAAGCGACCGGCTTCGGTGACCCCTTCACCTCGACCAGACACATCCGGCAATTGCCAGCAATTGACAGCCGCTCATGGAAACAGAAACGCGGAATCTCCGCCCCCGCTTCCTCGCAGGCCTGAAGCAGCGTGTAATCCGGCGGAACGTCGATCTCGACGCCATCAACGATGAGTTTGGTCATTGCGGCTCTACCCTTGATCTCCGTTCGCTTATTCCGCTGCCATCGGCAGCGGGTCGGAATGCGGATTGGCGGCGTAATCGTCAATCCGCTTTTCGATCTCGTGGCGGAAATGACGGATCAGCCCCTGTACTGGCCAGGCAGCAGCGTCGCCCAGGGCGCAGATCGTGTGTCCCTCCACCTGCTGGCTCACCGCCAGCAGCATATCGATCTCGCGCTTCTGCGCCCGGCCCTCGGCCATGCGGTTCAGCACACGCCACATCCAGCCGGTGCCTTCACGGCACGGCGTGCACTGGCCGCAGCTTTCATGCTTGTAGAAGTAGGAAATGCGGGCGATGGCGCGGACGATATCGGTGGATTTGTCCATGACAATCACCGCCGCCGTGCCGAGGCCGGATTTCAAATCGCGCAGCGTGTCGAAATCCATCGGCGCATCGATGATCTGGCTCGCCGGAACACACGGCACCGACGACCCGCCGGGGATCACCGCCAGCAGATTGTCCCAGCCGCCACGAATGCCGCCACAATGCTTGTCGATGAGTTCGCGGAACGGAATGCCCATCATCTCTTCGACGTTGCAGGGTCGGTTCACGTGGCCGGAAACGCAGAATACCTTGGTGCCGACATTGTTGGGGCGACCCATTCCGGCAAACCACGAAGCGCCGCGCCGCAGGATCGTTCCTGAAACGGCAATCGATTCGACATTATTGACGGTCGTCGGACAACCGTAGAGGCCCATATTGGCCGGGAACGGCGGCTTCAGCCGAGGCATTCCCTTCTTGCCCTCAATGCTCTCGATCTGCGCCGTTTCCTCGCCGCAGACGTAAGCACCCGCGCCGTGATGGACGTAAAAGTCGAAATCGTAACCATGGACGTTGTTCTTGCCAATCAGCTTGGCTTCATACGCCTCATCCACCGCCTTTTGCAGGGCAATCCGTTCGGCGATGAACTCACCGCGCAGGTAGACGTAAGCAGCATGAGCGCCCATGGCAAAGGAGGCGAGCATCGCTCCCTCGATCAGGAGATGCGGATCGTGCCGCATGATCTCCCGGTCCTTGCAGGTACCCGGTTCGGATTCGTCGCCGTTGACCACGAGATAATGCGGGCGGTCGGCAGCGACCTCCTTCGGCATAAACGACCATTTCAGCCCTGTCGGGAACCCGGCGCCGCCACGCCCCCGCAGACCCGAGGCCTTCATTTCGTTGATGATCCAGTCCCGGCCCTTTTCAAGCAGGAACCTGGTGCCGTCCCACGCGCCGCGTTTACGCGCCGCCTCAAGCCCCGGAGAATGGAAGCCGTAGAGATTTGTGAAAATGCGATCCTTGTCGGTCAGCATTCCATTCCCCCCGTCATCGCGCCGTTACCGTTCGTCATCGTCATCACGCGCCCGTCTTTCCCGCCGGAGGGGCGATTTCCTTCACGGGCTTCTCGTCGAACCGCTTTTTCCAGGAGCCGACGCGCGATCCGTCATATAGCGACGGATCGGTCAGCGATGTCGGCTCGCCCTGCGGCTCAGAGGATTTTCGCCCGTTCTGCGGCCCAGCCTTGACCATCTTGCCCGCAGCCAGAGTGTCAAGGAGGCTTTCCAGAATTTCCGGTGTCAGATCCTCGAAATAATCGTCGTTGATCTGCGCCATCGGCGCATTGCAGCAGGCCCCGAGGCATTCGACCTCAATCCAGGAGAACTCGCCGTCGTCCGAGACATGACCCGGCTCGCCAACCCTCTTCCGCAACACGTCTTTCAGCTTTTCCGCGCCACGCAAGGCGCAAGGCGTCGTGCCGCACAACTGCACGAAATGCTTACCGACCGGGGACAGATTGAACATCGTGTAGAAGGTGGCAATTTCGAGGACGCGGATGTTCGCCATGCCGAGGCGTTCGGCCACTGCTTCGATGGCCTTCTGCGGCAGCCAGCCATCGGCCTGCTTCTGCGCCCGCCATAACAACGCGATCACGGCGGAAGCCTGGCGCCCTTCGGGATACTTGGCGATCTGCTCCTTGACCCAAGCCTCGTTCTCCTTCGTGAAGGCGAAGCTCTTGGGCTGAAGTTCCGGCGGTGCAATCGTGCGAGCGGCCATATCTCTAAAACTCGATGTTGCTATTCTTCCAACGTAAATTCATTCGGCGGCAAGACGGAAACATCCGCCTTACCTGTCCACCTCTCCGAACACGACATCGACAGAACCGATGGCGGCGGCAACATCTGCAAGCATGTGCCCGCGGCACAGCCAGTCGGTCGCGGCCAGATGGACGAAGCTCGGCGGACGGATCTTGCAGCGATACGGCTTGTTGGTGCCGTCCGACACCAGATAGACACCGAATTCGCCCTTCGGCGTTTCGACCGCCGCGTACACTTCACCTGCCGGAACCTTGAAGCCTTCGCTGAACAGTTTGAAGTGATGGATCAATGCTTCCATCGAGTTCTTCATTTCCTGGCGGCGCGGCGGCGTCACCTTATGGTTCGGGGCGAGAACCGGCCCCTTGCCATCGGCCTTGCGCAATTTCTCGATACACTGGCGAATAATGCGCACAGATTCGAACATCTCACGCATACGGATCACCTGACGATCATAATTATCGCCATGCTTGCCGACGGGGATGTCGAAATCCATCTCCTCGTAGCATTCATAGGGCTGGGCCTTGCGCAGATCCCACGGCACACCGGCACAGCGCACCATGATGCCGGACAAGCCGCGTTTCCAGCCCTCATCAAGGGTTACGACGGCGATGTCGGCGTTACGTTGCTTGAAGATGCGGTTGCCGAGCACGAATGCCTCGAAATCCTTCAGCAGACTGAGGAACGGACCGCAGAAGGCTTCCATATCGTCGAGGAGATCGTCCGGCAGATCCCGGGCGACACCGCCGGGGCGGAAATAATTGGAATGCAAACGAGCGCCGCTGGCGCGCTCGCAGAACACCATGATCTTTTCGCGCTCCTCAAAGGTCCACAGCGGCGGCGTCAACGCGCCGCTGTCGAGGGCCTGCGTGCCGACATTGAGGAGGTGGCACAGGAGACGCCCGAATTCAGAATAGAGTACCCGGATCAGTTGCGCCCGCCGGGGAACCTCGACTCCGAGAAGACGCTCGATCGCCATGCAGAAAGCATGTTCCTGATTGATCGGCGGCACGTAATCGAGGCGATCAAAATACGGCGTCACCTGCAAATAAGTCTTGTTTTCGATCAACTTCTCGGTGCCGCGATGTAAAAGCCCGATATGCGGATCGGCACGGGCGACGATCTCGCCCTCAAGTTCGAGGATGAGACGCAACACACCGTGGGCGGACGGGTGCTGCGGTCCAAAGTTGATGGTGAAATTACGGATGTCTCGTTCGGCCATGGTCCGTTCTCTTCCCGCTCAAGCCTTGGCCTTCTCGTCTCCGGGCAGCACGTAATCCGTGCCCTCCCAGGGAGAAAGGAAATCGAAGTTACGGTATTCCTGCGGCAGTTTCACCGGCTCGTAGACGACGCGCTTCTGCGTCTCGTCATAACGGACCTCGACATAGCCCGTGAGCGGGAAATCCTTGCGCAGCGGATAACCCTCGAAGCCGTAATCAGTGAGGATGCGGCGCAGATCCGGATGGCCGGTGAACAGGATGCCGTACATATCGTAGGTTTCGCGCTCGAACCAATCCGCACCGGGAAGGAGCGAAACGATGGACGGCACCGGGGTCGTCTCATCGGTCTGCACCTTGACGCGGATGCGATGATTCAGGCGTGGTGACAGTAAATGATACACCACGTCGAACCGCTTCTCGCGCGCCGGGTAATCCACCCCGCACAGATCGATGAAGCCGTAAAACAGGCATTTCGGATCTTCGATGAGAAAAGCGATCAGCTTGACGATGTCCGCCGCATTCGCCGACACGGTGAGTTCGCCGTACGAGACGGTGGCATCCGTCACAATTCCGGGCAGTGAGGCGGAGATGTGTTCGCCGAGTTTGCGGAGATCTTCACTCATGACTAAAGCCGTTCAACGTTCGATGGTGCCGGTCCGGCGGATCTTCTTTTGCAGCAGCAGCACACCGTAAAGCAGTGCTTCCGCCGTCGGCGGGCATCCAGGCACGTAGACATCCACCGGAACGATCCGGTCGCAGCCGCGCACCACTGAATACGAATAATGATAATAACCGCCGCCATTGGCGCAGGAGCCCATGGAAATCACGTATCTCGGCTCGGGCATCTGGTCGTAGACCTTGCGCAAGGCCGGGGCCATCTTGTTAGTGAGCGTTCCGGCGACGATCATCACCTCGCTCTGGCGCGGCGAAGCGCGCGGCGCGAAACCGAAGCGCTCGAAATCGTAACGCGGCATTGACGCCTGGATCATCTCCATGGCGCAGCACGCAAGGCCGAACTGCATCCACATCAGCGAGCCGGTGCGCGCCCAGTTGATGATCTCGTCCGTGGCGGTGACGAGAAAGCCTTTATCGGCCAGATCGTTATTGATGGAAACGAAGAACGGATCCGTTTCACCAACCGGGCGATTAGTGGCGGGATCAATGATGCCTTTCGGCTGCGGTGCAATGACGGGAGAATGCGACATATCGGTCAATCCCACTCAAGGGCTCCCTTCTTCCATTCATACACAAAGCCGATGGTCAACACGCCGAGGAAGATCATCATCGACCCGAATGCGAACCAGCTTAAAGCACCGAACACGATTGCCCAAGGAAACAGGAACGCAACTTCGAGATCGAAAATGATGAACAGGATGGCGACGAGATAGAACCGGACATCGAATTTCATGCGGGAGTCGTCGAAGGCATTAAAGCCGCACTCGTAGATTGACAGCTTCTCCTGATCCGGCTTGCGATAGGCGACCAGGAACGGCACCACAAGCAACCCGAAAGCGATCACGATCGATAGCGCGAAGAAAATGGCCAGAGGCAGATAACTTTCCAAGAGGTTCGTCGACATGCGACACCTTTCCGCCAGCGGGTCCGTGAAAGTCCCGCGAAACCAAACGCTCCCCTCCCGAGTCTCTCAATCGACACGGAAGCTAATTTGCGAAGTGAGGCGACCTCTAGCCCAGCAGCCTTTTCATGACAAGTACGGACCTCGTGCAGCAAATACCATATTCATGGTAAAAATCGATAATAATACCGATTTTTCAATATGTTACAGATTAGAAACGTTTTAAGCGTTTCAACGACAAGCGCTCCTGTATTTGCGCTCGATTAAACTCGATGGTGAATGACCGTTGCCCCTGAGCAATCCGGATGGATCCTTAGCCTGTATAATAAACTCCATCCTCCGGTGCGATTGGAGGCAAAAACCATCCACAGGCCGCGAATCAGATAGACGCTCTCCAGCGCAACCCCGACATAAGATGGAGAGCCACACAGATCGACATAATTCATGTCCGAAAACCGCGAGCGCATGGCGCGATGGTGTGGCATACCAGTTTACATGGCACGGATAGATCCAGAACTTGGCTACAAGGCGATTCTCTCTCGCGATGCCCGTTTCGACGGGCGGCTGTTCGTCGGCGTTCGTACGACCGGTATTTATTGTCGCCCGATCTGTCCGGCGACGAAGCCAAAATATGAGCATTGCAGTTTCTATCCTTCTGCCGCAGCCGCACAGGAAGCCGGATTTCGCCCCTGCCTGCGTTGCAGACCGGAAACTGCGCCCAATCTTGGTGCCTGGAACGGGGCGTCGAACACTGTATCGCGCGGATTGGCGCTGATCGCCGACGGTGCACTCGACGGCGATGAAGCCTCCGTCGAAAATCTCGCTACCCGGCTCGGCGTTGGCGCACGGCATCTGCGACGTTTGTTCAAGACGCATCTCGGTGCCTCGCCAGTTGCGGTGGCGCAGACTCGTCGCGTCCTGTTCGCCAGACAGCTCATCCACGAAACGCAACTGCCGATGACGGATGTTGCCGAGGCCGCCGGTTTCGGCAGCCTGCGTCGATTCAATGAAACGTTCCGGCAGCTTTACCGACGTCCGCCCGGAGCCTTGCGCCACGCTTCCGCCAGCGTTACGATCGGTGATGCAACAGAGACGACACTGAGGCTCGTCTATCGTCCGCCCTATGATTGGCGCTCTTTCCTTGCCTTCCTGAGCGCCCGCGCCATCGACGGGGTGGAATTGGTTGAGAACAACCTTTACCGCCGAACGATTCGCATTGATGGCAGCCTAGGAATCATCACGATCAGGCACAATGAGAACGCTGGCTGTCTGACAGTGTCCATAGACTGCCAGACGATCCGCTCCTGGCCACGAATCGTGGCGCGGATCCGCCGCCTGTTCGATCTCGATGCCGATATTGCGATCGTCGCCCGGCATCTTGGTCAGGATCCCTGGCTGGAACGGCTTGTCATCACCCGACCGGGCCTGCGGGTGCCGGGAGCGTGGGACGGATTCGAGATGGGTGTGCGGGCGATCCTCGGGCAGCAGGTAACGGTGGGCCATGCCCGGCAACTGGCAGGGGCACTGATAACCGCCTGCGGTCCCGCATTCCCCGATCCTCGCTTTCCCGGCCTTACTCGGATCTTTCCAACGGCATCCGAAGTTCTCGCTACTGATCTCTCCGTATTACGGATGCCGACGGCCCGCAAACGCACCCTGCTCGCCCTGGCGCAGACGGCGCTGGACAACCCTGCCCTGTTCGATGCCTGCGGCACTCTGGAGGAAACCGTCGCCCGGCTCCGCGCCATTCCCGGAATTGGCGAATGGACCGCCCAATACATCGCACTGCGCGCCTGCCGGGAACCAGACGCTTTTCCGGCCAGCGACCTCGGCCTGTTGCGGGCCGTGGCGCAGAAAGACGGTTCCCGCCCTTCCCCTGCCCGGTTGTTGGAACAAGCCGAATCGTGGCGCCCCTGGCGTGCCTATGCCGCGCAGCATCTCTGGATGCACGATTTCGACAAAGATAAAGGATAATCCGATGAATATGCCGCTCCGCTTCTCCTGGGAAACCATGACGACCCCCCTCGGAGATCTGGTTATTGCCGCCGATGCGGACGGTTTCCTGCGGGTGGTCGAATGGGCGGACCACGATTCACGGCTGCAAACCCTGTTTGAACGGTATTACGGCACGCAGGCCAAACTTGTTGCAGAGCCGGTCGCAACCGGTCTGATCACAGCCTTGAAACAATATTTTGATGGCGACGTACGAGTAATCGATGCGTTGCCGGTCAAAACACACGGAACCGGCTTTCAAGAGGATGCCTGGCAAGCGCTGCGCAAGATCCCATGCGGGAAAACGATGAGTTATGCGGAGCAGGCGCGCACCATCGGACGACCGAAGGCAGTGCGCGCCATCGGCGCAGCGAACGGCGCCAATCTCGTCGGCATCGTCATCCCCTGTCATCGCGTCATCGGCGCGAACGGGGCGCTCACCGGCTATGGCGGCGGAGTGGAGCGTAAACGCTGGCTGCTCGCTCATGAGGGCTGCCAAGCCATCCTGCTTTGACGCGTCCAGCCTCAATCCTGAAGTATCCAGCCCGATCAAGCATAAAAAAACCCGCCGACCGGCGGGTACTGCCTTCCATATAAGAAGGCCATTCCAGATATGAGGAAAGTGGCGCGGACGACGGGGCTCGAACCCGCGACCTCCGGCGTGACAGGCCGGCACTCTAACCAACTGAGCTACGTCCGCGCATTTTCTACATACTGCCGAAGCAGTGCGTGGGCGGCGATGTACGGTCCCCCACGGCATCTGTCAAGCACTTCCGGGATATTCCCGTGAAAAAGTATGATTTGCCGGGGAAGGCTTAATTTTTGGTATCGCTCTCAACCCTGCCCCTCAGTTCGACGAACACCTGTTTCATACACCGTCTAGAGCGCGATCCGATCAAATTGCATCGGATTGCGCTCTAACTTTCCTTTATTTACCGCATTTTCTTGCGCCGAACCGGTGGCCACTTCGGCGGAAAATGCTCTATACTTACCATTACCCTTCCGCCTTCTGCTGCGCCCTGGCGGCGGAGCGTTTGGTGGCGATGGTAGCGGTAACGACGCCGATGGTAACGAACAGAATCAGGATCGATGAAGCAGCGTTGATCTCCGGTGTCACGCCACGCCGCACCTGCGAGAAAATCTTGACCGGTAGCGTCGTCGAATTCGGGCCAGAGGTAAAACTCGCCAGCACGACATCGTCGAGCGACAGAGTGAACGCCAGCAGGAACCCAGCGGCGATGGCAGGGAAAATCAGCGGCAACGTCACCTGAAAGAAGGTTTTTATCGGTGTCGCGCCGAGATCCATCGCCGCCTCTTCCAGCGAGCGGTCGAAGGTCACGAGGCGCGATTGTACCACCACGGTGACGAAACACATCGTCAGCGTGGTGTGCGCCAGCATGATCGTCCACATGCTGCGCTCGAGATCGATGGCAACGAACAGCAACAACAGCGACAGGCCGGTAATGACTTCCGGCATCACCATCGGCGCGAACACCATGCCGGTGAATAGCGTACGCCCCGGAAACCGCCCGCTACGCACGATGGCGATTGCCGCCAGAGTGCCGAGCACCGTCGCGACTGAGGCAGAGAGGAATGCCACCTTCAATGTCACCCAGGCAGCAGACAGCAGGTCTTCGTTCTTCAACAGCGCACTATACCATTGTGTCGAGAAGCCGCCCCAGGACACCAGCCGCGAAGCATTGAAGGAATACGCGACCAGAATCAGGATCGGAATATAGAGAAAAGCGAATCCGAACGTCAAAATTGTTGCGTCAATCGCCCCGAAACGCCCCCGGTTCATGGCTTGGCCTCCTGATGGTCTATATCGAGTTCGATCTTCTCGACTCGCTGGTACAGAACGATCGGGATGACGAGAATCAAGAGCAGTACGACGGCGACGGTGGAAGCCAGCGGCCAGTCGCGGTTGGAGGAGTATTCGCTGTAAAGCACCTTGCCGATCATCAGCGTATCGGAGCCGCCGAGCAGATCTGGGATCACGAACTCGCCGACCACGGGAATGAAGCACAAAAGCGACCCGGCAAATATCCCCGGCATCGCCAGCGGTATGGTGATCGTCCAGAACGTCCGCCACGGCGGTGAACCGAGGTCGGTCGCCGCTTCGATCAGGCGCTGGTCCATTTTTTCCAGGGTCGCGTAAAGCGGTAAAATCATGAACGGCAGATAGCCGTAAACAATACCGATAAACACCGCCCACTCGGTATTCAGCAGATGGAGAGGCTCAAGGATCATTTTCCAGGAGTAGATACGGATCAGGAAGCTGGTCCAGAACGGCAGCATCACTACAGCCATCAGGATAGGCCGCCACCCCGTCGGCGCCCGCGCCATCGAGTAGGCAATGGGAAACCCGACGAGCAACAACAGGATCGTCGAGAGAACCGCAATACGCAGCGATGACAACAGCGCTTCCCAGTAGATCGGATCGCCGTTGAACTCACGCTGCATCATGTGGGCGACGGCGGCTGCGAAGCCTGCGAATATCGCTATAAGCAACCCGACTTTCGCCTTACGCCATACAGTATTTGCCGCCAGAGAGAGAGATAGGATATTCTTTTCGCCCACGTAATGGCGGGGGTAAAGCTGCCCCCCCCACCACAGAATTGGCACTCGAACAAATGGCAAGAAAGGAACATAAATATAGCCAATCTGCCTAAACTCAAGAAATGAGCAAACAATTGGAAAAACAACAAATGGCAAGCAAAGATAGGCACCCATAACCCAATCTATGCCCAAAGATACGATACCGACTGTTTCTTTTGCAAAGAAGACTTGCCATACCCAATCCAGCAGACCCTGCATCCCCATCATGGCCAGCAGCATTGCAAAACCGCAAAGAATATACGGTGCAATCAGAATTAAAGAAGTTCCCCAGCGTATTGCTCCCCTTTTACAGGCAAAATAGAAAGCCAGCGGAACTCCAACAAGTAAAGCCAGAACTGTCTTGCCGATCGCCGGCAGGAACGAAGACAGCGGTACGCCAAGCAGGGTCTGATAATTCTCAAAATCGAGTTTCGAGAAGAAATCCGGCAGGCTGGCGATAAAGCTCGGCAGATCCTTATATTCAAGCTGTGGCGTATAGGGCGGCTGCGATACCGCCATGTCCGACAAGCTGATCTTGAAGACGATCAGGAACGGGGTCAGGAACAGCAGCAACAGCCATAGGTACGGAATGGCCGGAACCAGATATCTGCCAAGGATTGCCGAGAGGGAAGACGACTTGTTCATGCGCGTTCACTGCGACAGGATGACGGCAGAGCTGGGAGCGAACGACAGATAGGCCCGGTCCTCCCATTCGAACGGCTGTTCGACCATCTTGGCGACGTTCGCCCGGCTGACGCGGATGATTTCGCCTGAATCGAGTTTGACGCGATAAACCGTCCAATCCCCGAGATAGCCGACATCCCAGATTTCCCCCGACAGCGCGTTCATCGCGCCCGCAGGCAGCGGCTCGCGGCTGATGGTCATTTTCTCCGGGCGAACGGCGATGGCGACGGCCTGCCCTTCATTCAACACCTCATCCGGATCATCAATGACGAGATCGGCATTGCTTGCAGGCGCAGCGATATGCCATAGGCCGTCCTTCGATTGCCGCGTCACCTTGCCTTCGAGAATATTCACGTCGCCGACGAACTCGGCGATGAAGCGGGTTTTCGGCTGCTCGTAAATATCGCCGGGCGTGCCGATCTGGGCGATATGTCCCTTGTTCATCACCGCGATCCGGTCGGCCATCGTCATCGCTTCTTCCTGATCGTGCGTGACGACGATAAAGGTCGTGCCGAGCGTGACCTGAATGTCCATCAGTTCGAACTGGGTCTCTTCGCGCAGTTTCTTGTCGAGTGCGCCAAGCGGTTCATCGAGCAGAAGCAGTTTCGGGCGCTTCGCCAACGCCCGCGCCAGGGCAACGCGCTGCCGCTGCCCGCCGGACAACTGGTCGGGATAGCGGTAAGCCAGTTTCTCCAGTTGCACCAGCTTCAGCATCTCGCCGACACGCGCCTCGATCTCGTCCCTCGGCATACCATCCTGCTTGAGGCCGAACGCGATGTTCTTCGACACGTTCATGTGTGGAAACAGGGCATAGGACTGGAACATCATGTT
>JAVBRX010000058.1:0-13471 GCA_031547465.1 Microvirga sp.
ATCATCTATGCCCGGCCCGGAACGGACGCCTGTTTCCCGCGCCTGCGGCCCATGCTTGCGTCGTTCCCCGTCAGCATGACGGCGAAAATCTCCTATTCACTGTACCTCTGGCACTGGCCACTCTTCGTCCTTGCCCGCTATAACCTCGGTCCGGATCTTCCGCTGTGGCTTACGATTGCCCTGATCGCTCTCTCCTTTGCCCTCTCCACGATCACATGGGCCTGGATTGAGCAACCGTTCCTCAAACCACTGCCTCCACTACACTCCTTTGCAAAACTGACGGCTCCCGCCTTCATGGTTGTAATGCTGGTTGTAACTGGCCTGCTCGTTCGGGATGTAGCGACGCGATACGCCCAATTTCTGTTGCCGGAGCGGGTTACGGCGCTTGCGGATGCCGGGCTGGATCGTGTTCACGGGGATTGCAGCCTGACAATCCGGAGCCGGGACTTTCCCTGTCGTCTTGGAGCCCCCGGCAGAAAACCCGATACCTTGATATGGGGTAATTCTTTCGCGCGAATGTGGACACCGGCCATTGATGCAGCAGCTACCAGGAGCGGCAGAGCCGTCATCGCCGCCATCCTCAGCAGTTGCAATCCAGCCCAGAATGGAAACGAGGATGCCGAATGCCGCCAGTTCAATACGGAAACTCTCCACTTCGCACTTACAGACTCCTCCATTAAAACCGTAATACTCTCGGCAAATTGGGGCGATCCCGACGAGACGGCCACCTCCCTTGAGGATACGCTTCGCTCCTTGCACGATAATGGCAGATCAGTCTTTCTCATCCTGGAGCCGCCAGCGGCGGGGTTTCATGTCCCGCATACACTCGCCATTTCCGAGCTTCGCGGCATGGCCGTGCCGAAACTTCAACCGGCAGCCACGCACTGGCAGGATCAGAACCGGTATATCGAGGCTTTCACCCCTTTGGTGAAACGCTATGGTTTGAGGCTGATCGACCCGACCGGGCAATTTTGCAACAAGGACATCTGCCGCGTTCTCGATGATGACGGCACTGTCCTTTATTATGACAGCGCGCATATTACCATAGCGGCTGCGCTCAAAAGCCAAAGCCTGTTTCAAACCATATTCGGCGAATAAAGATATCTGCCTACAGCAAAAATGAGTGAAATAATGGGACTGAAACGCAATATCCTGTATTTCTCCTGCGCGATTCTGGCGGGTATTACTTTCGCCATCGGCATTGTCTGGCTCGGGAACAGCCGCCTGCGCGCAGAACCTCAATCTCAATCCACCGGTCTCACCGATGTTCTTTTCGTTCGTGGGCAGATCGCCCTCGAAGATATCACGACAATCGGAATGAAATATCGCCTGCTCATTGACCTGCGCCCCGATGGCGAAGCACCCGATCAGCCATCGGCGACAACGGTTGCGCAGGCGGCACAAACCGCCGGACTACAATTCCGATATATTCCCGTCTCACCTGGGCCGATTCCAGAAGCTGCCATCACTGAGCTTGCCCGCACACTGCAATCCGCTCAAGGACCTATACTAATGTATTGCCGCAGCGGCTCCCGCGCTGCGAGAACCTGGGCGTTGGCCGAAGCATCGCGTCCCGGCGGTCTCGATGCCGCAGCAATCCTGAAAGCCGTTAACGGCGCAGGCTTCAATATCGACGATCTTATCCCGTCGATCAAAACCCGGATCAATATGCGATAGGCAGAATACGACCTGTCACACAGATTGAAATCTGTGCTTCCCAGTAATGGGAGAACATCCGGACCGGATCTACAACCTTACCGGTCGAACAGTTTCCACGCCCTGATCGTTACCGCCACCCGGTCGCCGCGCTTCAGTTGAGCATCCGCTGCGGCATCGGCTTCAATGAGCTGACCTCCGTTTTCCAGTTCTATTTCCAGCCGTCGCGTATCGCCGACCCTCCGCGCACCGACCACCACGCCCGTCAGCCCACCGTCTTTTGTCGCTCCTGAAATCGTTGCATGATTGGGGCGGAAGAACAGCATCGCTAAGCCATCAGCACGTCCCCTGGCTTTCAGCTCCAAGGATATGCCTTCGAAGTGAATGATCTCACCTTCGACCATCACCGGTAGCTTGCTCGATTCCCCTACGAAATCGAACACGAATGGCGTCGCCGGGCGATCATAAATATCATCGGCGCTGCCAGCCTGTTCGATGCGTCCCTCGTTCATCACCACTACCCGGTCGGCAAGCTCCAGCGCTTCTTCCTGATCGTGGGTGACGAAGATGGTCGTATGGTGCGTGCGGTCGTGGATCTCGCGCAACCAGCGCCGTAATTCTTTACGGACCTTGGCATCAAGCGCCCCAAACGGCTCATCGAGCAGCAACAGGGTCGGTTCGATGGCCAGCGCCCGCGCCAACGCTACCCGCTGACGCTGACCGCCGGATAATTGTGCCGGATAGCGCCGCTCCAGCCCCGGCAATTGCATGAGGTCGATCAGCGTCATAACGCGCTCGCGGATGAACCCGTTCGACAGATGCCAGGCCCGTGCCCGCACCCGCAGCCCGAAAGCGACATTATCGAACACGTTCATATGCTTGAACAGGGCGTAATGTTGGAACACGAAACCGACATTCCGTTCCTGCACCGTCTTTTCCGAAGCATCCTCGCCGCCGATTAACACCCGCCCCGAGGTCGGGAACTCAAGCCCGGCGATCACCCGCAACAAGGTCGTCTTGCCGGAGCCGGAAGGGCCGAGAAGCGCGATCAACTCACCGGCGTGAATAGCAAGGGAGACATCGTGCAGGGCAGGAGCCTCGCCGAATGTCTTGACCAGCTTCTCGACCGTCACATCCATGGCCTTACCCGACGCAGGAGCGGACACCGCATCGACAGTACGGGCGCTGGAACTCGGATTATAATCGGAAACACCGGATGCGACAAAGGACATGCCCATCTCCTCAATGCGCGCGCGTTGCGGCAATTTCACCACCAAAACGCCATTCGAGCAGTGTCTTGACTGCCAACGTGGCAATGGCGAGCAGCGCCAGTAACGAGGCCACGGCAAAAGCGGCAGCCGATTGATAATCATTGTAGAGAATTTCGATATGCAACGGCATTGTCGTCGTCTGCCCGCGCACACGCGCCGACACCACCGATACCGCCCCAAACTCGCCCATGGCGCGAGCATTGCACAACAGGATGCCGTACATCAGCCCCCATTTGATATTTGGAAGCGTAACCCGCCAGAACGTCTGCCATCCGTTTGCCCCCAGCGCCAAGGCTGCTTCCTCTTCTTCTGTTCCCTGCTCCTGCATCAGCGGAATCAGTTCCCGGGCCACGAACGGAAAGGTAACGAAAATTGTCGCCAGCACGATCCCCGGCACGGCGTAGACGATCTGCAATCCGTGCGCCTGTAACCACGGGCCGAAATAGCCCCGCCCTCCGAACAGGATGACATAAATCAGCCCGGCAATAACCGGCGACACCGAGAACGGCATATCGATCAGGGTAATCAGCAGCACCTTGCCGCGGAACTCGAACTTGGCGATGGCCCAGGCAGCGGCAAGGCCGAAGACAATATTGGCCGGAACGGCGATACCCGCGACCAGCAGCGTCAGCATGATCGCAGCGCGCGCTTCCGGCTCGATCAGGGCGGCAAAATAAGCGCTCAATCCCCCCCGCAGCGCCTCCACGAAAACCACCAGCAGCGGAAACACCAGAAAGAGACCAAGGAATGTCACCGACACACCGATCAGTAGCGCCTTGACGACAGGCGTCTCACTAACCGGGGAAACCCTGCGAACCGGGGAGATGGCACGCACCACATCAGACATCGCCAAACCTCTTGCGCGCCCAAGCCTGGATCAGGTTGATGGAGAGGAACATGGCGAAGGAAATCGCCAGCATGATCGAGGCGATGGCGGTGGCACTTTCATATTTATATTCATCCAGCCGGTAGACGATCAAAAGCGGAGCGATTTCGGTGTAATATGGAATATTCCCGGCAATGAAGATCACCGATCCATATTCGCCGACAGCCCGCGCCAGCGCCAGAACGAAACCAGTGAGCAGCGCCGGGGCCAATGTCGGCAGAATGACACCGAAGAACGTCCGCCCCCGCCCGGCCCCCAGCGTCGCCGCTGCTTCTTCAACTTCATGATCGACCTCCTCAATCACTGGTTGCACGGTGCGCACCACGAACGGCAGGCCGATGAACACCAGTGCCAGCACGATGCCGGGCGGCGCAAAAGCGATTTTCAGACCAAGGGGTTCAAAAAACTGCCCGAGCCAACCGTTGCCGGAAAAGATCGTCGCCAGCGCAATGCCCGCCACCGCGGTCGGCAGCGCGAACGGCAGATCGACAATCGCATCGAACAGCCGGTGTCCCGGAAAACGGTAGCGCACCAACACCCAGGCAACGATGGAGCCGAACACGACATTCACCAGCGCCGCGATGAGTGATGCTCCGAAACTGAGCCACAACGATGCCAGAACACGCGGATCAGTAGCAATGGCCTGGAATTCGCGCCAGCTCAACGCCGTTGTCTTGAGGATCAGCGCCGAGATCGGAATCAGCACGATCAGGCTCAGATAAGCCATCGCGAAGCCGAAAGTCAGTCCGAAGCCGGGAATGATACTCGCTCGTCGCCAGGCAAAACCCAAGGAATCCCTCCCGTTCAGCGCTTCGAAATCTGGTCGTAAATGCCACCCTCATCGAAATGCCTGGGTTGCACCGCCTCCCAACCGCCAAACATCGGATCGTCGATAGTCACGAGATCGAGTTTCGGAAACCGCGTCATATCGGCAGGATCGGCATATTCCGGATGCAAGGGCCGGTAATGACGTCTGGCGGCGATACGTTGTGCCGCCTCGGAATAAAGGAAGCCAAGATACGCCTCCGCCGCTGCACGGGTTCCCCTTGCATCGACATTGGCATCGACGACAGCGGCAACCGGTTCGGCCAGAATGGAAAATGGCGGCGTGACAATCTCAAATTGGTTGCTCCCCAGTTCATCAAGCGCCAGATACGCCTCATTCTCCCAGGACAGCAGCACATCGCCGATATTACGCCGCGCGAATGTCGTCGTCGCGCCGCGCGCGCCGGTATCGAGCACCGGCACGTTACGGTAAAGTCTGGCGACAAATTCCTTCGCCTTCGCCTCGTCGCCGCCTTCGTTCCTCATCGACCAGGCCCAGGCGGCAAGATAACTCCAGCGCGCCGCGCCGGACGTTTTCGGGTTCGGCGTGACGACTTCGACCCCGGTTTTCACGAGATCGCTCCAGTCCCGGATATTCTTCGGGTTGCCCTTGCGAACCAGAAACACGATTGTCGAGGTATAGGGAGCACTGTTGTTGAGGTATTTACGCCGCCAGTCGGCGTTTATCCGGCCTGAATGTCGGACGATGGCATCGACATCCGATTGCAACGCCAGAGTGACGACATCGGCCTGAAGTCCGTCGATCACCGCTCGCGCCTGCGCGCCGGAGCCGCCATGCGATTGTTGGACAGTCACCGTTTCCCCGGTCTTGTCCTTCCAGTACTTGACAAAAGCAGCATTGATGTCGCGGTACAGTTCGCGGGTCGGATCGTAGCTGACATTGAGGAGAACGGTCTGGGCCAGTGCCATGGTGGGCAGCGATGTCGCAAGAGCAGCAAGGCAACCGAATATCGACCGCCTGGCCGCCAATCTCCGCCAAAGCGTCCACAGGAAAAACTCAGGGAAAGTCCTGGCATCGTTCATGTCGCCCCCCTCTTCAGGCTGGAGCATCAGAGCATTTTCCATTTGATGGCACCGGTAGGGAGCAGGAAAATACCGCGAATGAAAGAGTATAGAGCATTTCACGATCCAGCCGAGCCGGAAGGCATCTTACTCTACACGGCCCTGCATCCCGGACAACACCAACGAAAGGGTAGGACATGCGGCGGCAGGATCAACGCCGCGTGATGCCGGCAGAACCGCCCACCGTAAAAACGAAAAAGCGCAGCGGTTTTAATCGGCTGCGCTTTTCACTAAACCCTGTCAGAGCCGCTTGCTCATGACAGCAGCAACCAACGGGCAAATCGCCACATCAGTTCCGACCGCTGAGCATCTGGCGAACCAGACCGATGATGACGGTCAGGACCGCGCCGCTACCGCCGCCGCCGACCACGGAGCTGATGATAGAGCCGATATCCAGGCCGCCACCGGCAGCCCCCATGCCGAGAACCGAACTAAGCAGCGTGCCGCCAAGCCCGCCGCCGACCGCGCCGGCAATGGCGTTGCCCGTAGCCCCCAGGCTGAGCTGCTTGAGAATGCCGCCGATTGCGCCGCCCCCGGCTGCGCCGGAGATGAGTTGAATGATAAGATTGATGACCCAACCGCTCATGATTTACGTGCCTCCATTTTGATGGTTCTTAGATAAAATCTGGCAGAACCTGAGTTACAGCGCATAAAGCATTCTGTATTCATATTCAATGGCATCCGAATACAGTGTATAAAACACCCACAGGGATTTTTTACAATCCCCTTTAACCATTCGCCGGACAGCAAGTCTAATACCCACCTCTCTTCAGAGCATGAGCAATTTCAGCACACTATAACTTCAGCTTCCAGAAGAACCGCCCAGTTTGCCCACACTGCACACCCTCTTAACCATCCGGATGCTGCCGTCATCATAGACAGATTAATGCAAAACTCTGTTTTTCAAGCCGCATTTCAAACAATCGACGTGCACAGGTACTTAACCTCGATATATTCATCGATGCCGTATCTGGAGCCTTCGCGCCCGATGCCGGACTGTTTGACGCCGCCGAACGGCGATACCTCGTTCGAGATCAGCCCGGTATTGTGGCCGACCATGCCGTATTCAAGCCCCTCCGTCACCCGCCAGACCCGCGCCGCATCCCGGGTGTAGAAATAGGATGCAAGGCCGTATTCGGTATCGTTAGCAAGAGTAATCGCCTCCTCCTCCGTCTCGAACCGGAATAGCGGCGCGACTGGTCCGAAAATCTCCTCCCGCGCCAGTTTCATCTCAGCCGTCACGCCGGTCAGCACCGTCGGCTCGTAGAATTGCCCGCCCAGTGCGTGACTCCTACCGCCGGTCACAACCTTCGCGCCCTTCGCCAGAGCATCGGCCACCAGCCCCTCGACCTTTGCCAGCGCCGCCGCATCGATCAGCGGCCCGATAACCACCCCCGGCTCCGCCCCCGGCCCGACTTTCAAGCCCGAGACTTTCGCCGCCAGTTTGGTGGCGAACTGATCGTAAACGCCACCCTGGACCAGTATCCGGTTGGCGCAGACACAGGTTTGCCCGGCATTGCGATATTTCGAGGCGATGGCCCCCTCCACCGCCGCATCAAGGTCGGCATCGTCAAAGATGATGAAAGGTGCGTTGCCGCCGAGTTCCAGCGACAACCGTTTGACGGTCGGCGCGCATTGCGCCATCAGCAGCCGCCCGACCTCTGTCGAGCCGGTAAACGACAGCTTCCGCACGATAGGCGATGCCGTCAGCGCACCACCGATCAGCTTGGAACTGCCGGTGACGATTTGCAGAACCCCGGCTGGAATCCCCGCCCGCACCGCCAGTTCGCCGAGCGCCAGCGCCGTCAGCGGCGTCAGGTCTGCCGGTCGCACGATCATGGTGCATCCGGCAGCCAGCGCCGGGCCGACTTTACGGGTAATCATCGCCGCCGGGAAATTCCACGGCGTGATGGCGGCGCAGATCCCGACCGGCTGTTTCAGCACCACGATCCGCTTATCGGCCTGCGGCGACGGAATGATATCGCCGTAAACGCGCTTACCCTCTTCGGCAAACCATTCGATAAACGAGGCCGCATAAACCACCTCGCCCCGCGCCTCGGCCAGCGGCTTGCCCTGCTCCGCCGTCATGATCACAGCGAGATCATCGGCATGGGCAACGATGAGGTCGGCCCAGCGCCGCAATATCGCTGAGCGCTCCCGTGCCGGGCTGTCGCGCCACGCAGGAAACGCTTTAGCCGCCGCCTCGATTACCCGCTCGACCTCCGCCACAGCGAGACGCGGCACCGCGCCGACGCCCGATCCGTCTGCAGGATTGGCAACCAGCAGCATCTCGCCTGAACCGGCAGCGACCCACGCTCCATCCACCAGACAGGTTTGCTTGAGCAGCCCAGAATCCTTCAATGCCAGCATGTCCATCTCCCGTTTCCTGTCCATACCCGGAGCGTTTCATTCTCGCGCGACACTTTAGGTTGCACATACAAGCGCATACTATCACACGGAGCACTGCGAAGATTGACCAAAGCGCGCACGGCGGATCAGATCAAGACATTAAAAATAAGCAACAATAGGAACACCATCAACTGTAGCACTTCAGAAATTGAGGTCCAGACGCAACCGACGATTGCCGCATCGTGTTAGAGCCGTTACTGTAGCACTTCAGAAATTGAGGTTCAGACGCAACTGCAAAAGCTGAAGCGTAGAACCGAACGATTCATCATACCGCCTCACTTTTAAAAGGGCGTGTTTTGTTTGGATGAACGAACCGATTGAAAGCGTGAGGCGGTGAAGATTCTTGTTAGCGGCGGTTGCGGCTATATCGGCAGCCATGTTTGCATCCGGCTTGCTGAGGCCGGGCATGAGCCTGTCGTTGTAGATAACCTGTGCAACAGCAAGGAAGCGGTTCTTTCCCGCATCAAGGCGGTTTGTGGGGTGAGGCCGCGCTTTTACCGGGGCGATGTTCGCGATGCCGTGTTTCTCGGCAATGTATTCTCTGGAGAGAAATTCGACGCCGTCATTCATTTTGCCGGATTGAAAGCGGTTGGGGAATCGGTTCGCTCCCCCTTGGATTATTACGATAACAACGTTATCGGCTCGCTACGGCTGCTCGAAGCCATGTGCAAGGCCGGAGTGCGCCGTTTCGTGTTCAGTTCGTCCGCCACGGTCTATGGCGATGCTGCACCGGTTCCTTATGTCGAGAGTTTTCCGGTATCTGCTTCCAATCCCTATGGCTGGACCAAGATCATGGTCGAGCGGATGCTTGCCGATCTGGCGCTATCCGATCCAGCCTGGTCGGTGATGATCCTGCGCTATTTCAACCCCATCGGGGCGCATCCGTCCGGATTGATGGGCGAAGATCCGCAAGGGGTGCCGAGCAATCTGATGCCGTTCATCGCCCAGGTTGCCGTCAGGCGACGGGAAAAGCTGAGCGTATTCGGTGGCGATTATCCGACCCGCGACGGCACCGGTGTGCGCGATTACATCCACGTTCTTGATCTTGCCGATGGCCATATCGCCGCCCTGGATTATGCCTCCAGCCATCCGGGATGCCACACATTCAATCTCGGAACGGGGCGTGGTGCATCGGTGCTAGAACTGCTTACCGCCTTCAGCCGCGCCTGTGGGCGCGAACTGCCATACGAGATTGTGGATCGCCGCCCCGGCGATCTCGCCGCATACTGGGCTGACCCTGCCAAGGCTAAAAAGGAACTCGGCTGGAGTGCCGGATACACGATCAGCGACATGGCCGCTCATGCCTGGAAATGGCAGACCGCCAACCCGGACGGTTATCCGGACGAATAGCGACCCATGCCGTCAGTGCCGATCCGTCACCATCAGAATCGGCCCGATCGGAATGAACGACGAACCGATTAACCCGGTCTCCGGCGCATAAAGGGCAGAAACCGTACCGTCGAGGAATAGCGCATCGGGGCATTTCAACTCGTCGCGAAACAGCCGCGCAAAGACACCGAAACTCACCGGATCAAGTGAAATCGCAAACACGACCCGGTTTGCATCGCCAACACCGACACCGTTGCGAATTTTCTTCGAAACCCCGTCATCCTCGAATTTCGGATGTAGCTTGCCCTTAATGACCAGCATCGGCCCCGATTGCGTGGCAAAATCCGGCATCTGCGTCCGTTGCGAATAAGCACCGGTTTCAAGAATGCCCGCACGCTGACCGCTGCCGAAAAACACGCCGTTCGGTTTCATATGAAAATTGCCCGGCCCTCTGGCCGTATTCGCATTTTTCCGCAGAACACCGTTTTCTACATACAGCCCTACGGGCGAGAGATTGGCCTGATACATCCCGGCATTCATCGCCAGACGCACCGGCTTGCCACCATTGGCCTCCCGCTCATGGCGCAAGGCTTCAAGGGAACCATAGGGGTTGCCGCTGGCATTGTTGAGCGTCGTTTCGATCCGGTAGCGATGCAGGTCTATCGCGCAAGTCACAAAGCGCACACCTGCAAATGTCCGCTCTCGGCAAAGCGGCTGTTGTGCTGGCTGTGGCGGAGCAGCAAAAGACGCTCCTCCAAAGATCATCAGCAACCCGGCAATTGCTCCAATGCGGGCGCACGCACACCGCATCTGCCCGCGCAATCCGGCGGGGAACCGAGACCGCATCAGAGTTTCAGGGCCGCCCGGATTTCGTGCAACCGCGCCAGATTGGTTTCGGCAAAACGCCGCTCGTCATCTTTCTGCGCCATCTCGAATACTGTTTCTGCATGTGCGATTTCGTTTTCGAGCAGTTCCGCCGAGATTTCCTCGTTATTGTGGGCGCGTTCAGCCAGAACCGTCATGCCTTTCTCGTTGATGTCGGCAAAACCGCTACTGATCAGCATCCGACGGCCCTTGCCCTCTTTCTCGGCAACGACCAGAAAGCCCGCCTTGAGAATGACCATCAGCGGCTCATGCCCGGCCATCACCGTCATCTCGCCATTCTCGCCCGGCAGAACGACGGCGGTCACGTCACCCGAATAGACAATCCGTTCCGGAGAAACGAGTTCGAAGGGGAAAGTCGTCATGGCGAAGGCATCCTGCTGTTGACCGGCCAACGGTTCATCCCGTCGCCCGCCCCGGATACGGCTTTCCGGCCCTATCCGGCTGCGGTCTTTTGTGTGCATCGGAGCGGAACATCATCCCGCTCAAATTCGGGCGAGCGGTGTTACGCCCCGGCGGCGAGCCGCTGGCCCTTCTCGATGGCATCCTCAATGGTGCCGACCATATAGAACGCCGCTTCCGGCAAGTGGTCATACTCACCGTTTACCAGCCCCTTGAAGCCGCGAATCGTGTCTTCGAGGGAGACGAGCTTGCCCGGCGTGCCGGTGAACACTTCCGCCACATGGAACGGCTGGCTGAAGAAGCGTTCCACCTTACGGGCGCGGGCGACGGTGAGCTTGTCGTCTTCCGAGAGTTCATCCATGCCGAGAATGGCGATAATGTCCTGCAACGACTTATAACGCTGCAACGTCTCCTGCACCTTACGGGCAACCTCGTAATGCTCCTCACCGACAACACGCGGATCAAGCATACGGGAGTTGGAATCGAGCGGATCGACCGCTGGATAAATACCCTTTTCCGAGATCGCGCGCGACAGCACCGTAGTGGCATCAAGGTGAGCGAACGAGGTGGCAGGAGCCGGATCGGTCAGGTCGTCGGCGGGCACGTAAATCGCCTGCACCGAGGTGATCGACCCCTTGGTCGTGGTGGTGATGCGCTCTTGCAACGCACCCAGTTCGGTAGCGAGCGTCGGCTGATAGCCCACCGCCGACGGGATGCGCCCGAGAAGCGCCGACACTTCCGAACCGGCCTGCGTGAAGCGGAAAATGTTATCGACGAAGAACAGCACGTCCTGGCCCTGGTCGCGGAAATGCTCGGCAACCGTCAGTCCGGTCAGGGCGACGCGGGCGCGCGCTCCCGGCGGCTCGTTCATCTGACCGTAGACAAGGGCGCATTTAGAACCCTTGGAGGAACCGACCTCTTTCGGATCGACGTTGACCTTGGATTCAATCATCTCGTGATAGAGATCGTTACCCTCACGGGTACGCTCGCCGACACCGGCGAACACCGAATAACCACCGTGCGCCTTGGCGATATTGTTGATGAGTTCCATGATCAGCACGGTCTTGCCGACGCCCGCACCGCCGAACAGGCCGATCTTTCCACCCTTGGCGTAAGGAGCCAGAAGATCCACCACTTTGATGCCGGTAACGAGAATCTCGGCTTCCGGGTTCTGCTCGGCATAGCTCGGAGCCGGCTGGTGAATCGCGCGCTTCACTTCGGTGGTGATCGGCCCGGCCTGATCGACCGGTTCGCCGATCACGTTCATGATACGGCCCAGGGTTTCGTCGCCGACCGGCACCAGGATCGGCTGCCCGGTATCGAACACTTCCTGACCGCGTACCAGGCCTTCGGACGAATCCATGGCAACACAGCGTACGGTGCTTTCGCCGAGTTGTTGCGACACTTCCAGAACGAGGCGGTTGCCGCGGTTCTGGGTTTCGAGCGCGTTGAGAATTTCCGGCAGGTGTCCGTCGAACTGCACGTCGACGACAGCACCGATGACCTGAGTGATGCGGCCCGCCTTCTTCGCGGCGGCTTGGGCGGTTTTTGCCATGGTTCGTCCCCTTGAATAAGCCGTCAGAGCGCGTCGGCGCCCGAAATGATTTCGATGAGTTCTTTGGTGATGATGCCTTGGCGCGTCCGATTGTAGAGCAGCGTTTGCCTGCGGATGATTTCGCCCGCGTTACGGGTGGCATTATCCATCGCACTCATCCGCGCACCCTGCTCGGACGCGGCGTTCTCAAGAAGCGCCCGCATGATCTGCACGTTGACGTTACGCGGCAGCAATGCCTCGAGAATCCGAGGCTCGTCCGGCTCGTACGAATACAGCGTCGGCGGCATCTGCTCGGAAGCGGGTGGAACCTGCGCCGGGATCAACTGGAACACGGTCGGTATCTGCGAGATGACCGACTTGAATTGCGAATAGAACAGCGTTGCGACATCGAATTCACCGGCATCGAACAGGTCTGTCACCCGTTCGCCGATTACCTTGGCGAGGTCGAAACCGGCCCCCAGCTCTTTCATCTCGACAGTATCGAGGATCATATCGCCGTAGAGCCGCCGCAACTGCTCAGCGCCCTTGCGTCCGACGCAGATGATCTTAACCGTCTTCTCCTGCTTGAGAAGCTCGGTAATATGCTGGCGCGCCATGCGCACGATGGCCGAGGTGAAGCTCCCGCCAAGACCACGGTCGGACGTGCAGACAAGCAACAGATGCGTCTTGTCGAAACCTGTCCCTTTAAGCAGTTTCGGCGCTTCGATCTCGTTGGCCACGGCGGAAAGGTGGCCGATCACCTGCGTCAAACGCTCGATAAACGGGCGCGACGCTTCGACCGCCTGCTGTGCGCGCCGAAGCTTTGCCGCCGCCACCATTTGCATGGCCTTGGTGATCTTCTGCGTCGCCTTGATCGAGGCGATCCGGGTTCGCAGATCCTTAAGACTTGCCATAAACCACCCTCTCAGCCCGAGTGAGCATGTACTTGCTGTGCGGGGATCAATTGAAGTTCTTCACGAAGGCTTCAACGACGCTTCTCAGCTTGGCTGCTGTGTCGTCGCTCAGATCCTTTGAAGTACGAATGACATCGAGAATGTCCATATGATCGCGGCGCAGCAGATCAAGCAGCCCGGCCTCAAACGCGGCAATGCGCTTCACCGGCAGCGGGTCGAGATAGCCGTTGACACCAGCGAAAATCGTACAGACCTGCTCTTCCATCTTCAGCGGCGAGAA
>JAVBRX010000157.1:0-14403 GCA_031547465.1 Microvirga sp.
ATCTCCTCCTGCAACAACGTTCGGATGAACGTCTAATCCTCTGATGGGTCCATATAATAGACCATTTTATTCGGTCCATATTTTGGACTATTATGACGGCTAACCACTCCAAAGAATGATTGAAGCGCCTTTTTATAGGACTTACTCTTCCATATGTGGATCACTTCTTGGACCGATCCTTTAGTAGGGGGTATGATTGAGGATGATCAAAACTAAGTCAATAATCTTTCATACGCAACGGATTGCCGCAGCCTTGGCAATAAATGTTAGAAATGCTTACAAAATAAGTATGGTCTATAATATGGATCATCGGCTGGGCTGCGGCGAATGATCGCTGAGAATATGAGCATGTAATATGATGGACGCAGAATTGAGTTCCACTTTCAGATGATGTAGAGCCTGGGTCCAATCAGGCAACCGGAACAGGAAATGATCTCGCAAGCCGGGGGAACGCAGAGCATAGAACGGGCAACCGAGTTACTACGTCTCGTTGGTAGCGCCGGGGATGCGGGTGCGCGCCTTTCCGATCTGGTCAAGCAATCGGAACTGACGAAGCCGACCGTTCGTCGCCTGTTGCTGGCGCTGGTCTATGCCGGGCTTCTCGATCAGAACGGGATTGATCGCCGGTATCACCTCGGTCCCGAGACTTATGTTCTCGGTCGTCTTGCCCAATCCCGCTTTGGAATTCTACCTATCGCCCTCAGCTCTCTCGTTCGCCTCAGTCTCGCGACTGGAGATTCTTCCTTTCTGTCGATTCAGCACGGAAGTCATGCCCTGTGCCTTCACAGAGAAGAGGGAACATATCCGATCAGGGTCCAGATCCTTAAGGCGGGTGACCGTCATCCCCTTGGTGTCGGTGCCGGAAGCCTCGCCTTGCTTGCCTCCCTGCCCGATGCCGAAGTCGAATGGGCGTTGGCGGAAAATGTCGGAGAATTGAAGCATCGGTATCCAACGACATATTCGTCCGATCGGCTACGCACATTGGTGGGTGAGACGCGAAAGAATGGTTTTTCGTTCAATCCGGGCCTGCTTCTGGCTGGTTCATGGGCCATCGGCAAGGTGATTTGCGGTCCGGACGGACGTCCCGCCGGAGCGATTTCGATTGCCGCGATCGAGAACCGGCTGGGTGAGGAACGGCGAAAGGAATTATTGCCTCTTCTCCAGCAGGAAGTCAAGGTGATAGAGGCGCGCTTGCGGGAGCCGAACTCCGCTGCGTGAGGGACAAGAGGGGGCGGTGGGTAAGCCGCTTTATTTTCACTTCCATCGATAGGGGCAAACGGCTAAGATGTTGTTGTTCGGGCATAATCATGTTCTGGACACTCAATGCCCCGTCCATCGCAGATCATACAATCAGGCAGCAGGGGGCGGTTGTCGAGGGATCTCCGCCCGTGTTTCTCCGTCAGGTGCTTCTTGATCCGTTTTTGAATGCGCTGATGCTCTGCGTCGTGCTGGCAAGTGTGCTGCCGGTTTCCGGCGAGACTGCCGTGTGGTTCGGATGGCTTGTCGATGCCGCCATTGCATTGCTGTTCTTTCTGCATGGCGCCAAACTATCCCGTGAGACCGTTATCGCCGGGATGATCCATTGGCGGCTGCATTTGACGGTGCTGGCCGCCACTTTCGTCGTTTTCCCGTTGATCGGCCTTGGGTTACGGGTATTAACCCCGTCGTTCCTAAATTTCGATATGTATGTCGGGATCCTGTTTCTGTGCATTCTGCCGTCAACGATTCAATCTTCTATCGCCTTCACGTCGATTGCCGGGGGGAATGTGCCTGCCGCGGTCTGTGCGGCAACGCTCTCCAATCTTCTCGGCATCTTCATTACGCCGTTGGCTGCTGGTGTTTTGTTGTCGGGCAAGAGCGGCGGCATTTCGTTCGGCACATTGCAGACGATCCTGTTGCAATTGTTGTTGCCTTTCATTCTTGGACAGATCGTTCAGCCCTATGTCGGCAGCCTTATCGCCCGACATCGCAAGTTGATCGGTCTGGTTGACCGCGGGTCGATATTGCTGGTGGTATACGGCACATTTTCCGCAGCCGTTACCAGCGGTCTCTGGCGTAACACGTCACTCTACGATTTTACCGCCATGACGGTTACATGCTGCATCTTGCTTGCGATCATGCTGGCGATTACCATTCTGGGCAGCCGTGCGCTTGGTTTTTCAAGGGAAGACGAAAGCGCCATCGTGTTCTGCGGATCGAAGAAGTCCCTGGCGAGCGGCGTTCCCATTGCTTCCGTCATTTTTGCCGGCCAGAACATCGGCGCGATTCTCCTGCCGGTAATGGTGTTTCACCAAATTCAATTGATGGTTTGTGTCGTTTTAGCGCGAATGTTCTCTCGATGTGAGACGTCTTAACGGTTTCTTGTCGATTATTGTAATGAGAGGCTCGGTTGTCGGGGCGGCAGGGAGTTCAGAATATTCAACCATATTTGCTTTCTCTGTCGTATCGGGGCGATCTTGATCTTCGCAAGTTTTTCAGGCGGATGCTTCGGAGAACCTGATTTCGTCGGCCGCTCGATATCGACAACGGGACGGTTCGTGCCTTGGTTGCGCGACGCTGGAACCTCATCCCGATTGCGCCGGTGTGAGATCGGAAGGCTCCAGCTGGGTGATCATGAAAACCAAGAATATCGTGATCCCTGCCAGTCTGGCGGAGGATGCGAAGATGGATAAACTCTACCCAAGATAAAAGGTGTCCTTGCTTGTGGCATGGTTGAGCAAGCTTTGCATTTCTTGCCATGTGGCCCTGGCTCAAGAAAGAAATTTGCGCTGTTGGCGATTGTCATCAAATCAACACAATTCTCCTCTTGGCAGGGTGGATGAAACGGGTTAAGGGGTCTTCTTTCTGTTTCCATTTCGACCATCCCGCCTTATGGCGGGTTTGGTTTTTTGAGATTCCGCGTGGGAGACCATGCGGTGGCAGGCCGACATCCCATTCGTTCTTCTGACAGGAAGAGCTTATGGAATATGTCGGTCGTGTCCTGTCCGAGACTGCAGGCGCCGGGGTTCCGGCTTAAACCGTTCAGCCTGCATAGACGGGGAAAGCCGATTCCGGATCGTTTTACGATTCGCAATTGATCGGTTCGAACCATCTCGCCCTAGCGCCCGCTGTCCGGGTGTTCTGGGGGACAGGGCTTACGAGAGCGTCGTTCGGTCTTAAGCCCTGTGTTGTACGCTGGGCATGAGTCGGGCGGCAAACGCAACCGGCGGATTTTCCGCCTACCGGAGAGAGCCAGTGGATAGAGCAGCAAAGCGCGAGCTCGTCTCGACCCTCAACACCGTGTTCAATGACACGAACGTTGTGGTCGTCGCCCACTATGCTGGCCTGACGGTCGCCGACATGCAGTCCCTGCGCGGACGGATGAAGCAGGCTGGCGCCACCGTGAAGGTCGCGAAGAATCGCCTCGCCAAAATCGCTCTCGAAGGCACGGACGTCGCGTCCATTTCCGGTCTTCTGAAGGGGCCGACTCTGATCGCTTATTCGAGCGATCCGGTCGCCGCTCCGAAGGCCGCCGTCGATTTCGCCAAGACCAACGACAAGCTCGTGATTCTTGGCGGCGCGATGGGTGCGACAGCTTTGAATGCGGATGGAGTGAAGGCTCTGGCCTCGCTGCCGTCCCTCGATGAATTGCGCGCCAAGCTGGTCGGTCTGGTTCAGGCCCCGGCGACGAAGATTGCGCAGGTCGTCAACGCGCCGGCTTCCAAGCTCGCGCGCGTGTTCGGAGCCTATGCCAAAGAGGGTGAAGCGGCCTGAGGCCTTTCATTCTGACAACCCAATCAATCGTTCGAACCGAACTCCAAGGATTCTGACATGGCCGATCTTGCCAAACTCGTTAATGATCTTTCGTCCCTGACCGTTCTTGAAGCCGCCGATCTGGCGAAGATGCTGGAAGAGAAGTGGGGCGTCTCCGCCGCTGCCGCTGTTGCTGTTGCTGCCGCTCCGGGTGCTGGTGCTGCGGCTGCTGCTGTCGAGGAGCAGACCGAATTCAACGTGATTCTTGCCGCCGCCGGCGACAAGAAGATCGAAGTGATTAAGGAAGTCCGCGCCATCACCGGTCTGGGCCTCAAGGAAGCCAAGGATCTCGTCGAAGGCGCTCCGAAGCCCGTGAAGGAAGGCGTGGCCAAGGACGAAGCCGAGAAGATCAAGGTTGCCCTCGAGAAGGTCGGCGCCAAGGTCGAGTTGAAGTAATTCACGTTCCGACCTGGTGTCCAGCCGGGGAGGGTGGCATGAAATTCAGACGGTTCCGGGCTTTTTGCCCGGGGCCGTTTACGTGTCCCGAAGGGATTGTTGCGGGACGGAACGACAGGCGGTCTGAAATCCCTTGAGGGGCCGTATCGTGGGAGATGTCCGGAATCCTGGATGAACACAAGGATGTCCGGAGCGGCTGTCCCGGAGCCCCGTTATTGAGGCTCCCGGTCAGTTGCATACGAGGAGCGGGGTCCAGATGGCCATCACACTGATCAGCCGCAAACGCATTCGCAAGGTCTTCGGTAAAATCCGGGAAGTGACGGAGATGCCGAACCTCATTGAGGTTCAGAAGGCATCCTACGACCAGTTCCTGATGATCGAGGAGCCGAGGGGCGGGCGTCCGGACGAGGGGTTGCAATCGGTGTTCAAATCGGTGTTCCCGATTGCCGATTTCGCCGGGACGGCGCTATTGGAATTTGTCAAGTACACCTTCGAAGCTCCGAAATACGACGTCGACGAATGCCGCCAGCGCGGCATGACTTTCGCCGCGCCGCTCAAGGTGACGCTGCGGTTGATCGTGTTCGATATCGATCAGGATACCCAGGCCAAGTCCGTCAAGGATATCAAGGAGCAGGATGTCTATATGGGCGACATGCCGCTCATGACCGACAACGGCACCTTCATCGTCAACGGCACCGAGCGCGTCATCGTCTCGCAGATGCACCGCAGCCCCGGCGTGTTCTTCGATCACGACAAGGGCAAGACGCATTCCTCGGGCAAGCTCCTGTTCGCTGCCCGTATCATTCCTTATCGCGGTTCCTGGCTCGATATCGAGTTCGATGCCAAGGATATCGTCTATGCCCGGATTGACCGCAAGCGCAAGATTCCGGTCACCTCGCTGCTCTATGCCCTCGGTCTCGACGGCGAAAGCATCCTCGATACGTTTTATAACAAGATCGTCTACGCGAAGTCCGACAAAGGCTGGCGGGTGCCGTTCGATGCCGAGCGCATGAAGGGACTGAAGACGACCCTTGATCTCATTGATGCCGATTCCGGCGAGATCGTACTGGAGGCGGGCAAAAAGCTTACTGTGCGCGCTGCCCGGCAACTGGCGGAAAAGGGCGTCAAGGCGCTGGCGGCGACGGACGAAGATCTCTTCGGGCATTACATCGCCGAAGATCTCGTCAACATGAATACCGGCGAGATTTATGCCGAGGCCGGGGATGAGATCACCGAGAAGCTTTTGAAGCTTCTGATGGAAAGCGGGTTCACCGAGATTCCGGTGCTCGATATCGATCATGTGAATGTTGGCCCGTATATCCGCAATACCCTTGCCGTCGACAAGAATACCGGCCGCGAAGGCGCGCTGTTCGATATTTACCGGGTGATGCGTCCGGGCGAGCCGCCGACCATCGACACCGCCGA
This sequence comes from Microvirga sp., assembly GCA_031547465.1. Lineage (GTDB taxonomy): Bacteria > Pseudomonadota > Alphaproteobacteria > Rhizobiales > Beijerinckiaceae > Hohaiivirga. The sequence continues at coordinate 5,614 of JAVBRX010000157.1, forward strand.
GGCGATGTTCCATTCGCTGTTCTTCGACGCTGAGCGCTATGACCTTTCGGCTGTCGGTCGCGTGAAGATGAACATGCGCCTCGATCTCGATGCCGAGGATACGGTGCGTACGCTGCGCCGCGAGGATATGATCGCGGTCGTGCGGGCGCTGGTCGATCTGCGTGATGGCAAGGGCGAGGTGGATGACATCGACCATCTCGGCAACCGCCGCGTCCGCTCGGTCGGTGAACTGATGGAAAACCAGTACCGTGTCGGCCTGCTGCGCATGGAGCGGGCGATCAAGGAGCGCATGTCGTCGGTCGATATCGACACGATCATGCCGCAGGATCTCATCAACGCGAAGCCTGCTGCTGCTGCGGTGCGTGAGTTCTTCGGCTCGTCGCAGTTGTCGCAGTTCATGGATCAGACCAATCCGCTGTCGGAAGTTACCCACAAGCGCCGTCTGTCGGCGCTGGGGCCGGGTGGTCTGACGCGCGAACGTGCCGGGTTCGAGGTGCGCGACGTGCATCCGACCCATTATGGCCGCATCTGCCCGATCGAGACGCCGGAAGGTCCGAATATCGGCCTCATCAACTCGCTGGCGACGTTCGCCCGCGTCAACAAATATGGTTTCATCGAGACGCCGTTCCGTCGCGTCCGGGATGGCGTGGTGACGGATGAGGTGGTGTATCTGTCGGCGATGGAGGAGGCGAAATACAATGTCGCCCAGGCCAACGCGCAGATGGACGATAATCGCAAGCTCACTGAAGATCTGGTGGTTTGCCGCCGGGCCGGTGAAGTCATCGTGTCGCCTGCCGACAAGGTCGATCTGATGGACGTGTCGCCGCGCCAGCTCGTGTCGGTGGCCGCGGCGCTGATCCCGTTTCTTGAAAACGACGACGCCAACCGTGCGCTGATGGGTTCCAACATGCAGCGCCAGGCGGTGCCGCTGGTACGCTCCGATGCGCCGTTCGTCGGTACCGGCATGGAAGCGGTGGTGGCGCGCGATTCCGGCGCGGCAATCGCTGCCCGCCGCTCGGGCGTGGTCGATCAGGTGGATGCGACCCGTATCGTCATCCGTGCGACGGAAGAAGCCGATGCCACCAAGCCCGGTGTCGACATCTACCGCCTGCACAAGTTCCAGCGTTCGAACCAGAATACCTGCATCACGCAACGGCCTCTGGTCCGTGCGGGCGACATCATCAACAAGGGCGATGTCATTGCCGACGGTCCGTCGACTGAACTCGGCGAACTGGCGCTCGGACGTAACGTGCTCGTCGCCTTCATGCCGTGGAACGGCTACAATTACGAAGACTCGATCCTGCTTTCCGAGCGGATCGTCATGGATGACGTGTTCACCTCAATCCATATCGAAGAATTCGAGGTGATGGCCCGTGATACCAAGCTCGGGCCGGAGGAAGTAACGCGCGATATTCCGAACGTTTCGGAAGAAGCACTGAAGAACCTTGATGAAGCCGGCATCGTCTATATCGGTGCCGAGGTCCATGCGGGTGATATTCTCGTCGGCAAGATCACGCCGAAGGGCGAAAGCCCGATGACGCCGGAAGAAAAGTTGCTGCGCGCCATCTTCGGTGAAAAGGCGTCGGACGTGCGCGATACGTCCTTGCGGGTGCCGCCGGGCGTGAGCGGAACCGTCGTCGAGGTGCGAGTGTTCAACCGGCACGGTATCGACAAGGACGAGCGCGCCCAGGCAATCGAGCGCGAGGAGATTGAGCGCCTCGCCAAGGACCGTGACGACGAGCAGGCGATTCTCGACCGCAACACCTATGCCCGTCTGGCGGACGTGCTGGTCGGTCAGGAGGCGATTGCCGGGCCGAAGAGTTTCAAAAAGGAAGAGGGCGCGCTGCTGTCGCGCGACATCCTCAAGGAGCATCCCCGTTCGCAATGGTGGCAGTTCGCCGTGGCGAACGACGTGCGGATGGCCGAACTGGAGGCGATGCAGAAGCAGTACGACGAATCGAAGAAACTGCTGGAGCAGCGGTTCCTCGACAAGGTCGAAAAGCTTCAGCGTGGCGACGAGCTGCCGCCCGGTGTCATGAAGATGGTCAAGGTCTTCGTGGCGGTGAAGCGCAAGATTCAGTCCGGCGACAAGATGGCTGGACGCCATGGCAATAAGGGTGTCGTGTCGCGCATCGTGCCGCTGGAAGACATGCCGTTCCTCGAAGATGGCACGGCGGTCGATATCGTGCTCAATCCGCTCGGCGTGCCGAGTCGCATGAATGTCGGGCAGATTTTGGAAACCCATCTCGGTTGGGCCGCTGCCGGTCTCGGCAAGCAGGTCGCGCAGGCGGTGGATGCCTATCTGAAATCGGGCAATGCCGCGCCGATGCGCGAGCGAATGCAGGCGATCTACGGCAAACAACCGGAGATCGATACGGCTTCCGATGCCGAACTCGCCGAACTCGGCAACAACCTGCGGCGCGGCGTGCCGTTTGCGACACCGGTGTTCGATGGTGCGAAGGAAGCCGATATCGAGCGAATGCTGGAAATGGCCGGTCTCGATAAATCGGGTCAGGTCCGTCTTTACGACGGACGCTCTGGTGAGCCATTCGACCGCAAGGTGACGGTTGGCTATATCTACATGCTGAAACTGCACCATCTGGTCGACGACAAGATTCATGCCCGCTCCATCGGTCCATACAGCCTGGTGACGCAGCAGCCGCTCGGCGGCAAGGCGCAGTTCGGCGGGCAGCGTTTCGGCGAAATGGAAGTGTGGGCGCTGCAGGCTTACGGTGCGGCTTACACCTTGCAGGAAATGTTGACCGTCAAGTCCGACGACGTGGCGGGCCGTACCAAGGTGTACGAGGCGATCGTACGCGGCGACGACACGTTCGAATCCGGCATTCCCGAGAGCTTCAATGTGCTCGTCAAGGAAATGCGGTCGCTCGGACTAAATGTCGAACTGACCAACAGCAAGCGCGAGGCCGCCGAATTGCCGCCTCCGGAAGCCGCCGAATAATGGCGGACGCCTGACGTGAAGATTGGTCGCGACATGGTTCATGGAGGGAACTCCTATGGATCGTCGCGGTCCCGATGCGAATAATGTGGTGAACGAGATTGCCGGCGAGGGACCGTTGCGGTTCTTCCAGCCCAGGAGACGGCGATGAATCATGAGGTCATGAATCTTTTCAACCAAACGGCGCAGCCGCAGAGCTTCGATCAGATCAAAATCTCGATCTCCAGCCCTGAGAAGATTCTGTCCTGGTCCTACGGCGAAATCAAGAAGCCGGAGACCATCAACTACCGCACCTTCAAGCCCGAGCGCGATGGCCTGTTCTGTGCCCGCATCTTCGGGCCGATCAAGGATTACGAATGCTTGTGCGGCAAATACAAGCGCATGAAGTACAAGGGCGTGATCTGCGAGAAGTGTGGCGTCGAAGTAACGCTCGCCCGCGTGCGGCGCGATCGCATGGGCCATATCGAGCTTGCTGCTCCCGTCGCTCACATCTGGTTCCTGAAATCGTTGCCGAGCCGCATCGGTTTGCTGCTGGATATGACGCTGAAGGATCTGGAGCGGATTCTTTATTTCGAATCCTATATAGTGATGGAGCCGGGGCTGACGCCGCTCAAGCCGCGCCAGCTTCTGTCCGAAGATGAGTATTTGCGCGCTCAGGACGAGTACGGTGAGGATTCGTTTTCGGCGATGATCGGTGCTGAGGCGATTCGCAAGATTTTGCAGGATCTCGACCTCGACAAGATCGCCATAGATCTGCGCGAGGAGATTGCCACCACCACCTCCGAGTTAAAGCCGAAGAAGCTGATGAAACGCCTCAAGATCATTGAGGCGTTCCAGCAATCCGGCAACAAGCCGGAATGGATGATCATGACGGTCGTTCCGGTAATTCCGCCGGATCTGCGTCCGCTGGTACCGCTCGACGGCGGACGGTTTGCGACGTCCGATCTCAACGATCTCTACCGCCGCGTCATCAACCGCAACAACCGCCTGAAGCGTCTGATCGAACTGCGTGCTCCGGACATCATCATCCGCAACGAAAAGCGTATGTTGCAGGAAGCCGTTGACGCGCTGTTCGACAACGGTCGTCGCGGTCGCGTCATCACCGGTGCCAACAAGCGCCCGCTGAAGTCGCTCGCCGACATGCTCAAGGGCAAACAGGGCCGCTTCCGTCAGACTCTGCTCGGCAAGCGCGTCGATTATTCGGGCCGGTCCGTGATCGTCGTCGGTCCCGAACTGAAGCTGCATCAGTGCGGCTTGCCGAAGAAGATGGCGCTCGAACTCTTCAAGCCGTTCATCTACGCCAAGCTCGACGCGCGCGGTCTGTCCGCCACCGTCAAGCAGGCGAAGAAACTGGTCGAGAAGGAGAAATCGGAAGTCTGGGATATCCTCGACGAGGTCATCCGCGAGCATCAGGTGTTGCTCAACCGCGCACCGACGCTACACCGCCTCGGCATTCAGGCGTTCGAGCCGGTTTTGATCGAAGGCAAGGCGATCCAGTTGCATCCGCTGGTCTGTACCGCGTTTAATGCCGATTTCGACGGCGACCAGATGGCCGTGCATGTGCCGCTGTCGCTTGAAGCGCAACTTGAAGCGCGCGTATTGATGATGAGCACCAACAACATCCTGCACCCCGCTAACGGCGCGCCGATCATCGTGCCGTCGCAGGATATCGTGCTCGGCCTTTATTATCTTTCAATCCTGTCCGAGGGCGCTCCCGGACAAGGCAAGGCATTTGCCGATATGGGCGAACTGGAATACGCCCTGCATGAGAAGGTCGTCACCCTGCACAGCAAGATACGTTATCGCTGGACGGGCATCGGTGGGGACGGCAAACCCTTCACCAAGATCTACGAAACGACGCCTGGCCGCGTGATGCTGTCGCGCGTGCTGCCGGAACATCCGTCCGTGACCTTCGATGTCGTCAATAAGCTGATGACCAAGAAAGAGATCTCGGCAATGATCGATGCCGTCTACCGCAATTGCGGACAGAAGGAATCGGTGATCTTCTGCGACCGGATCATGGGGCTTGGCTTCTATCACGCCTACAAGGCCGGCATCTCCTTCGGCAAGGACGACATGGTCGTGCCGGAGAACAAGTGGTCGATCGTTGATGAGACGCGCACCCTCGTCAAGGATTACGAGCAGCAGTATCAGGATGGTCTCATCACCCAGGGCGAGAAGTACAACAAGGTTGTCGACGCTTGGGCGAAATGCTCCGACAAGCTTGCCGGCGAGATGATGAACCGCATCTCCGCCGTGCAGAAGGACGAGCATGGCTTGGAAAAGCCGATGAACTCCATCTACATGATGTCGCATTCCGGCGCGCGCGGTTCGCCTGCACAGATGAAACAGCTTGCCGCGATGCGCGGGCTGATGACCAAGCCGTCGGGCGAGATCATCGAAAGCCCGATCATTTCCAACTTCAAGGAAGGCCTGGATGTGCTCGAGTATTTCAACTCGACGCACGGCGCCCGGAAGGGACTTGCCGATACGGCTCTTAAAACCGCCAACTCCGGGTATCTCACCCGCCGTCTGGTGGATGTGGCGCAGGATGCCGTCATCCGCGAGACCGATTGCGGCACGGCCAAGGGCATCAAGATGCGTGCCATCGTCGATGCAGGCCAGGTAGTTGCCTCGCTGGCAGTGCGCATCCTTGGCCGCACGGCGGCGGAGGATATCGTTTCCTCAGACGGCACCGTGCTGCTTCATGCCGGAACGATGATCGAGGAAGTGCATATTCCGACGATTAATGCCGCGGGCATTCAGGAAGTGAAGATTCGTTCGGCGCTGACCTGCGAGACCAAGACCGGCGTCTGTGCCACCTGTTACGGGCGCGACCTTGCGCGTGGCACCCCGGTCAATATGGGCGAGGCGGTTGGCGTCATTGCGGCGCAGTCGATCGGCGAGCCGGGCACGCAGTTGACAATGCGCACCTTCCATATCGGCGGTGCAGCACAGATTGCCGACCAGTCGTTCATCGAGACTAATTACGAAGGTACGGTGAAGATTCGCAACCGTTCGGTGGCGCGCAACTCCGATGGTAATCTCATCGCCATGGGCCGTAATCTGGCAGTGGTGATTCTCGCTCCTGACGGTACGGAGCGCGTTTCGCACCGTGTGCAGTATGGCTCGCAGCTTAAGGTGGACGATGGCGACGTGGTGAAGCGTGGTCAGCGTATTGCCGAGTGGGATCCCTACACCCGTCCAATCCTGTCGGAAGTGGATGGCTTCATCGCTTATGAAGACCTGATCGATGGCCAGTCGATTGCGGAAACCACTGATGAAGCGACCGGCATCGCCAAGCGCGTGGTGATCGACTGGCGCATTTCCGCCCGCACGGTGGATCTGCGCCCGGCAATCGTTATCCAGAGCAAAGAAGGCAAGACCAGCAAGGCAAGCCGTGGCGGCGACGCCCGCTATCTCCTGCCGGTCGATGCAATCATTGCCGTTGCGCCCGGATCGAAAATCAAGGCCGGTGACGTGCTGGCGCGTGTTTCGACTGAAAGCGCCAAGACCCGCGACATCACCGGTGGTCTGCCGCGCGTGGCGGAACTGTTCGAGGCGCGTCGTCCGAAGGATGCGGCGATCATTGCCGAGAAGTCCGGAACGATTCAGTTTGTCCGCGACTACAAGAACAAGCGCCGCCTGACGCTGACGCCGCATGACGGTTCCGAGATTGTCGAGTACCTGATCCCGAAGGGCAAACACATCCATCTGCAGGATGGCGACGTGGTCGAAATGGGCGATTTCATCGTTGATGGACACCCCGCACCGCACGACATCCTGGCGATCAAGGGTGTCGAAGAACTGGCGGCCTATCTTGTCAATGAAATTCAGGAGGTCTACCGCCTCCAGGGTGTGGCGATCAACGACAAGCATATCGAGGTGATCGTCCGGCAGATGCTGCAGAAGGTCGACATCACCGATGGTGGCGACAGCGATTTCCTCGTTGGCGAGCAGGTCGACCAGGTGGAACTAGATGAAGCCAACACCAGGCTCATCGAGGAAGGTAAGAAGATCGCCTCCGGCACGCCGGTGTTGCTCGGTATCACCAAGGCGTCGTTGCAAACCCGGTCGTTCATTTCCGCCGCCTCGTTCCAGGAGACGACCCGTGTCCTCACTGAGGCCGCAGTCAACGGCAAGGTGGACAACCTGGAGGGTCTCAAGGAGAACGTTATCGTCGGCAGCCTGATTCCTGCAGGAACGGGCGCGATGTCGTTGCAGATCAAGAGCATCGCCCGCAGACGCGACGAGATGATTCTCGCGCAGAAGCGTACCGATAATAAAACGACCGTCGGCGAATTGCCTCCGGCAGCCGAATGATTGCGGGCACCTCCCGCTCAGATCAAGAAAGAATGCCATAACTCCTTGATAGAAAAGGCTGCTTTTCAGCAGCCTTTTCTCTTTGAGCCTCACTTTCACGAGGTGGATCGATGTTCCGTTCCTTTCGGATGTTAAAGAGGCTCATTTCTATTTATTTTCGGCAAAAATCCGCTCTTTGACGGTTGACTTGGACAGGCTGGGAGGATAGAAGCGCTGCACTTTCCCGACTGGCTGTAGGGGTTGCCTGTTGGAGCGCCATGTTCCGACGCTTGCTCCCTAAACGCAGTTGACTCAACTCTGACCGTACATTGTCAGCTTTGAGGCATGACCGCTGCAATTCTGTGGTGGTCCTCTGCAAATAATGCGCCGGGGCGTATGCCTTTTGGCGCGGATTCGCGTTGTCTAGAGATCTATCTCGGAAAACGACGCGTTATCGTATCGAATTGGGTTTTGATGGTCGCCAAGAGCGATCGGAGCAAGAGGGCGTAGGATGCCGACGATCTCCCAGCTGATCCGCAAGCCGCGGACGGCGCAAAAGAGCCGGAACAAGGTTCCCGCGTTGGAGGCCTGTCCGCAGAAGCGGGGCGTTTGCACGCGCGTTTACACGACGACGCCGAAGAAGCCGAACTCGGCTCTTCGTAAGGTTGCAAAGGTCCGTTTGACCAACGGGTTTGAGGTCATCGGTTATATTCCGGGTGAGGGGCATAACCTTCAAGAACACTCGGTGGTGATGATCCGTGGTGGCCGCGTGAAGGATCTTCCCGGTGTCCGGTATCACGTCCTGCGTGGCGTGCTGGACACCCAGGGAGTCAAGAACCGCAAGCAGCGCCGTTCGAAGTATGGTGCGAAGCGTCCGAAGTAAGCCGTTGGCTTCTTTAGATGATTCGTTGTTGAGATAACAGACACGAAGGACGGAGCGACCTCATGTCCCGCCGCCATAGCGCCGACCGGCGCGAGATTATCCCGGATGCCAAGTATGGGGACATCGTCCTCACTAAGTTCATGAACTCGCTCATGTACGATGGCAAGAAGTCCACAGCCGAGCGTATCGTTTACGGCGCTTTCGATGTGATCGAGGGGCGCGCGAAGTCCGATCCGCTGGATATGTTCAAGCAGGCTCTCGACAATGTTGCGCCGACCATTGAGGTCCGGTCGCGGCGTGTCGGTGGTGCTACCTATCAGGTTCCGGTCGAAGTGCGGGCCGAGCGCCGGCAGGCTTTGGCGATCCGTTGGATCATCCAGGCCGCCCGCGGCCGCAACGACAAGACGATGATTGACCGTCTCTCCGCTGAGTTGCTCGATGCCGCCAATAATCGTGGCAGCGCCGTGAAGAAGCGGGAAGACACGCACCGGATGGCTGAGGCCAACCGCGCATTTTCGCATTACCGTTGGTAACGAACGGGACGGAGTGGAACGATGCCCCGTACGACTGCAATCGAGGATTACCGTAACTTCGGAATCATGGCGCATATTGACGCTGGGAAGACGACGACGACGGAGCGAATCCTTTT
>JAVBRX010000151.1:0-5909 GCA_031547465.1 Microvirga sp.
TCGTAATCATGCCGCGCCTCCCGGTTCGGGATCGCCCTGCCGATTACCGACCGGAAAAATCGTCACATTGCCGATACTGGCCGCGCTTTTGACCAGTTCCTCCCGCTCGGCTTTCGAGCGGGCGGCGTCCAGTTCCGGCATATAGGCCAGCGCGAACTGCTCCAGCGCAATGGCCTTCTCGCGGGCCTCGGCAAAGGCTTCCCTGAAATACGCGCACAAGACAGGGTCGATGGTCAGGCCCTCATTGTCGACCACGAACATGCAGATCATGTCGTCGAGGAAGCTCGACAGGGCTGGCCCGTGAATAAAAACGGTTTCCTGTGTCATAGGTTTTCACCTCCACGATTGCGCCACGCGACGCGAATTGCCTCTGCCGTCAGCTGGCCGCTGTCGCCCGAAAGCACAGCCGCCAGTTTGACGGTTTCCGCCACCTGGCCGAGGGCGCCGGAGCGGCTGGCGATGGCTTTCAGCATGCGGATGATATCGGCGTCACCGAAGTTCCAGGCGGCGACATAGGCCTCGATATCGCCGGCCTGCGGATGCAGGCGGCGGACGCGCATGCCGATGCGGCGGTGCAACTGGCCGTAGCCTTCCTTCGGCCGGACGCCGCCGTAGCGGGCATTGAGGTCCTCGTTGCCGAGGAGTGCGATGCCGACACCGTATTCGTCCATCAGGTAGCGCAACTCGTTCACCGCCTCGTCTGACAGAAACTGCGCTTCATCGACGATCAGCAGCGTATGCCGCCCGTTACGTTTGAGACGGATGCCGACCTCGACCGCCCGGCGGTTGGCGTTACGCTCGCTGATTTCAAGCACACGCGCGATTTCAGTCATCATCGCCCCCGGCCTCTGGATGCTCGGACGCATTACTGTCCGGAACACTCCGGGCCGGGTTTCGGCCATGTGGCGGGCGCAGGTCGTCTTGCCCATTCCCGGGCCAAGTGTCACCAAAACGAAGGCCGGTGCCGTCTGCGCGTAGACCAGCGCGTTGAGGACCTCGCGAGCGGTCGGCGTCTCGACGAAGGCCGGCACCTCGACCCTCACCTGCCGCTGCAACGCCGCCTCGGCCTCGGCCTTTAGCCAGTTTTCTAGTTGTTCGACAAAGCCTTTATAGAGGCCCCGATACGTGCCTTTCAGGAGGTCGTACAGCGTTCCGGCAGCAATGCCGGACCGGGCCGAGATATCGGCGCGGGTCAGGCGGTGCTGCCGGGCATAATCGAGTACCGCCTGATTAACTGTGCGATAGCGCTCGAATTCTGCAACCGGCATGTCGCGGGAGGTGGTGATCGGCACCGTCCAGCCCGCCTGCCACTCTTGGTTTTTGGCCTCATGCATGGTATTGTTCCTTTCATACTACTTCTTCGGGAGCGGCGTCTGCTCAGGCAGCGTCGCTTTCTTTTTGTTTAAACCTCAGGATTTCCGCCGATGGCTGCAAGGCGGCCAGGCCGCGCTCGAAAGCGTCCTGGTCAAAGGCTCCGGCATCGGGTTTCGGGCCGGTAAAAGTCGCCGGCTGCACCACTTTCGCACGAGGCTTCTCGACTTTGGTTGTTTCCGGCAGCAGCGCGGCGATATCGTCGATACCGAGCCGGGTTTCCGCCGCCAGCATGGCACGCTGCGCCTTCAGCCAGTCCTTGCGAGCGCGGGAATGGGTGCGCGCCGCCTCGATGTCGTTGAAGCCGGTGGCGGCAATGCACTCGGCCAGGCCGATATAGGCGCCGTCGAGCCGGTAGACGTGGACGCTGGCATGCAGATCGTCGACATCGAAACGGATCGTCACGTCGTGGCCGATTAGGTCGATCAGATCGTCGGACCAATAGGTGTTACCGAGCAAGCCGATCTGCGCATTCTCGCGCACCTTCACGCCTTCGGCGGCTAGCAGCCACAGGCGGCTTTGCTCCGGTGTTGCTTTCAGAATCGGATGCTGCTGGTAGGAGGCGGCGAACACGTCGTCGAATGAGAGCTTGCCGCCACAGACGCGGGATTTACGGCCCTTACGGGCGTTATGTTCGGCAATCCCGGCAGCGACCACCCGCTCGAATTCCTCGAAGGGAATAGCCTTCGAGCCATAGTTTTCAGGCTTCGCGTCCGGCTTGTTGCCGACATAGGCACCGGCAAACGCTGGATGTTTGGCGTATTCCCGTGCAAAATCGCGCCAGGCGCGCTCGATCGGCTTCGCCTGGCCATGGTACGGGGTCGCCCAATGGATGTTGACACCCAGCGACGTCAGCACACCTTGCGGATCAGTCTCGCGGATCTTGAAACGATAACGGGTTTTTGAACCGCCGGAGATCCACTTCGAGGCAAAAGCGCGACCGTTGTCTAGGTAAGCGTCGCGCGGGATGCCCCAGTCCGTGACCAGATCACCGAAGGCCAGCAGCACGGTTTCCTTGTTCTCACTCCGACAAAAGCGCCACGAGAGCAGCTTGCCGGAATAGACATCCTGAAAACCGACCATGATCGGCCGCTCGACCGCACCGTCGGGGTAGCGGACAAACACATCCCAGACATGGCCGTCGGCGTTGACCGCTTCGCAGGCGTGATAGACCGACTTGTCGCGGATCTGCGCCGGATAAAGCCGGGCAGCCGCCTCGACCCCTTCACGCGACAAAATGTGCAGGATGCGCGGAATCGTCTGGACGCGACGCTCCATGGTTCGGGCGGGTGGCAGGGTCCAGCCCCGTTCTTTGGCAATACTCAATGTCCGGCGGTAGCAGGCCGAAAAATCCGGGGCTTCAGCGCGAAAATAATCGCTTTTCAACACGTCCCAGGCGTCGAGCGAGCATTCGGCTTCAACGATACGGCCGACATGGCGCGGCGCCAGGGCGGGCAGCCAATGGGCGCGGCTTAAACCGGCAACCTTGCGCTTCCAGTTAAAAATCGTCTTTTCCGAGACCTTTTGCTCAGCGGCGACCAGGGCGACAGCAACACTGGTCGTCAGGCCGGACAATTCCAGCGCCGCAACGGCCTGCAACACGACCACCGCCTGCTCGGCTTTCTTCTTTTTTGTCTCGGTCAACCCCTCGAACCAGCGCCACATCTCGCCGGCGCTTTCATCGCCCGCCTGCGCCTTGACTGCGCCGGCGCGCACCGCTTCGGCGTGCATCAGTTTGGTACGCGCCACGAGCGGCAGGCAATCGTAACGATATTCAAACCCGCCGCCGCGCCCGGAGCGCTTACGCCAGAGGCCCTTGGGGTTCGCCGGATATTCGAGACCCGGCTTGCGCCAGCCCTCGGCATCGGCCTTGGCACCGATTGCCGAGGCGCTTGACGGAAGGCCAGGAAGCTTCAACCCGGCCAGTTCGGCGGGCGTCCACCATTCCTTCAGCACCCCGGCGCTCATCGCCCTGCCCCCCGCGACCTTGCCAGGCGGCGGTCGATTTCATTGTCGCGTTCGAGACGCCGGATCACTTCATCGCGTTTGGCGATGCGGATCGACGGCACGTGCTTGCGCTCCACCACTACCCAGTCGAACGGTTCAGCGATCAGTTGCAAAAGGCGGCGGTCGCCGGTGGCGTGGATCAACGCCACAAAACGCACCACATTGATGATGTGTTCGGCCCGCGCCTCGCTGGCGTAAGCGTTGAGGATGTTTTCGCCGACGGTTTCGCCGAGATAATCGCTCATCAGCGAGGCAACCTGCGCCCGCGTCCGGCCACTCTCCTTCAGTGAGGCCGAGATACTGCGGGCAATGCTGGCCGCCAGCGAGGCGGCGCGGATCACGGTTTGCGGAAAGGATGAGACAGGCTCTTCCGGTACCCATTCCAGCAGGTCGATCTGATCGGGATGCGGGAGGCGCGGGCGGCGTGTCATGATAGGCGCTCCCGGATCGCGGCGGGATTTAAACCTTCACAGTGTCTTAGTATCCCACGCTGACGCAATACGATGAGCAGCAGGCGCGCTTCGTCTTCAGTCAAGACATTGGCCAGAGTGGCCAATGTCTCACGATAATGGGTGCCGTAGATGTATCCTTCCGGCGCACCTTCAAAATCGAGGTAGCTTTTATCGACGACACGGGAAAGGAACCACTCGACCCGATAGCGATTGATAGCTTTCGCCTGGTCAAGGTGCTCTCTAAGCTCCTTGCCTGTTGTCAACGCCGAGAAGGCCACAATCGCCTGCGATGATGTGCGTTTCTTAGCCATCACGCCGCCTCCCCCTTCAAAAACAGCACCGTATGCATGGTCCCGGCTTCGACATGAATTAGCTCGGCCTCATGCGGCCACACGACTGCGCAACCGGAATCCGCAACATCGCGAACAATCCGCTCTGCGGCCTCCCGCCCGGCATCCGAGAAGGCGAAAACCGAGGTCTGATGCGCAGTGAGCGTCTCGACATCGTCGTAAAACTCGCTGTGCCCTGGGAACGTGACTTGCACCATCGGCAGCACCACGGAGGTTCCCGGCACACGCGCATTCCACGTCGCAACAACTGCGTTCCCGAGCCACCGACCGCGCGTGGCGGTCCAGACCGATCTCTTGTCCTGAGCCACGTTCATCACGCCGCCTCCCGCGCCTCGACCGGCGCACAATAGCCTTTCGCGACCAGATGCGAGACGATCATCTCCCGCGCCTTTTCCGGCGCGGATTTCCAAAGATTGACGAACTTCATGAACGCTGCGTCTGCCGGATCGTGCTCTTTGGCCTCGGTGCGGACGCCACGTACCAGAGCACCGGCGGCAGCGACGGTTTTCGGCACGTCTGACGCGCCGGAAAGCACCATGTTCACCGCCTTGCGCTGTTCATCCGGCAAGAGTCGCGCCAGCGCATCGAGCTCGGTGCCTTTTTCCGCGATCCGGGTGAGCGCGATCCGCGCCCGCACATCCGGGGCGATGCGGCTATAACGCTGGATTGCCAGCTGAATTGACCGTTCGGACAGCCCGCATTTTTCGGCGGTTTCCGATGCAAACGAAATTGTTTGCGTTTGCATCCAGCGCGCCAAGGCACCGGACGGGCCGCGCTTGCTTTCCGGGTTGATTTCCTCGTAAATCCGTTGCCGCTCTGCCAGATGCGCCGCCCGATCGAGCTGCGACAACTCGCGGCGCAACAGGTTTTCGTCGATCTCGCGCAGCCGCAATTCCAGTGCGTCGCCGCTAACGACCTTGGCCTCTATTGTTTGCCAATTGAGCAACTTGGCGGCCTCCAGCCGGTGCGCACCGGCGACCAGGCGGTAGCCATCGGCATCGTCCGGTGTCACCGTGATCGGGCTCTGCAACCCGAGAGCATCCATCGAGCGGGACAACTCCACGACCCAGCTCCGCTCGACCGTGCGCAGACGGTCGGTCACCGCGATCCGCTCGATGCCGATGGCTTTCGTCAGTGGCACGGAAACGGCGATGGCACCGCTTTCCGGCGTCTTCGCAGCCGGGCGGGCAGGCTTCTTGGGCGCGACCTTCTTCTCCTTTTCGGATTGCTGGGCGAGATATTTATCTACGTTAAATTCTCGGGCAAATTGCTCAGTCATGTTCAGGCGGCCTTATCGTTTTGACGGAGACGGGAGACCGAAAGCGGCCTAACTTGCAGGCGACGATATTTCCGGGGCTTCGAAAAACGGGAGGGCCAGATGGTTTCGGGCGTCGTGCCGAGCAACTCGGCAATCACCTGTTCGCCGCGCAGATTGCCGGCGGCCCGCAAGGCCGAGCGGCAGGACCATTCCGGCAGCCCGGCGACGAGGCTCAAAGCTGACAGGCTGTAGCCCGCCTTGGCGACGGCCGCCCGGATGTCGGCCGGGTGCCAATCCGATTTATGTCTGACCATGGATGCGGTACTCTGAACGCTGGCCGGTCGAATCAGGACCGGCTTTTTAAGACACTGAAAATACGCGAACGGGAAGAATATGACGCATTTTTATGCTAGTTTCAAGCGCCAAAATGCCGAAAACTTTCGAGCGGCGAACATTGTTGTGCGCTTTTGC
>JAVBRX010000068.1:0-6890 GCA_031547465.1 Microvirga sp.
GGGTCTCGACAGATTTCAACGGCTATCAGAACGCGTTCCAGAGCAATCTCATCAACGGCACAGAAGATTTCTCGACCCGGCTGATGCCAGCTGTCGGTCTCGAATACCGCTATCCGCTCGTCGCCAGCTTCGGTAAATCCCACACCCAAGTGCTTGAGCCGATTGCCCAGATCGTCGCGCGGCCCAATGAGCAACGCATCGGCAACTTGCCGAACGAGGATGCGCAAAGCCTCACCTTTGACGACACCAACCTGTTCGAATGGAACAAGTTCTCCGGCTACGACAGGCAGGAAGGCGGAGTGCGGGCCAATCTCGGTGTGCAATACACCATCATGGGCGATGGCAGCTATGCCAACCTGCTGTTCGGACAATCCTACCAGCTTGCCGGGCGCAACTCGTATGCGCAAAGCGATTACACGAATACCGGACTTGATTCCGGCCTGGACAGCCGCGCTTCAGATTTCATCGGTCGATTCCAATATGCACCGAATACCAAGTATTCCTTCCTGTCCAGAGCGCGATTCGACAAGGACAACCTGAATCTGAACCGCTTGGAAGCCGGGCTTTCAATAAATTTCAACCCTATGCTCCCGGTCACTGCGTCTTTGATGTATGCCCGGTACGAAGCGCAACCCCATATCGGTTATGGTCAACGCAGAACCGGCCTTTGGGGAAGCGCACGCTGGAACATCACGCCACGATGGTTCCTCGACGGGGCAGTGCTACTCGATCTCGATCATGACCAGACCACGACCACCACGAATAGCCAATCCGTTCGTGTGCGGAACTGGGAACGCGGAAATATTTCATTCAACTCCATGTCGTTCAGCCTCGGATATGCCGACGAATGTTCCTCGTTCCAGGCAATTTACCAATCGACCCCTAAGGAACTTGCCGTCGCCTCCGGCCAGACGGAGCGCGACCAGTCGATCATCTTCAAGCTGGAATTCAAAACGCTTGGTGAGTTTGCGTTCAGCCAGAGCGAGAATGAATGATACTCTATCTCCGGAAAACCAACCCGGATGCACAGAGGCTACATAAGCACCCGTTTCTCATTTCCTGTGTAACACCCCGCACCCTCCCGGGAATTATCTGACCGTGCATAGTTTCGACGGACTCCCCCCCCTACGTGAGGTCGTGAAAGCGCACGATCTCTTCGCCAAGAAATCTCTCGGGCAGAATTTTCTGTTCGACCTTAACCTGACATCGCGCATTGCCCGCTCGGCTGGGGCGCTCGACGGTTTCGTCGTTATCGAGGTCGGCCCTGGTCCTGGCGGGTTAACGCGGGCGATTCTTGCTCAAGGCGCGAAAACGCTGATCGCCATCGAGCGCGACAGCCGGTGCCTATCGGCGCTGCAACAGATTGAAGCTCATTATCCGGGACGTTTAACGATCATCGACGACGATGCCCTGATCTTCGATCCGCGTCCGCTTCTCAACGGACGTCCGGCGAAGATTGTCGCCAACCTGCCCTATAATATCGGCACAGCACTGCTCATCAACTGGTTGACGCTCGATCCGTGGCCGCCCTGGTGGGCATCGTTGACACTGATGTTTCAGCGCGAAGTAGCGGAGCGCATCGTCGCGACACCGGATACCCCCCGCGATTACGGGCGGCTGAGCGTACTGAGCGGCTGGCGGACGGATGCCTGTATCCTGTTCGATGTGCCGCCTTCCGCCTTCATCCCGCCACCGAAGGTCGTATCCAGCGTCGTGCATCTGACGCCAAAAGCCCAACCTCTGCCCTGCGCGGTGAAAAGTCTGGAGACAGTGACACGCGCCGCCTTCGGCCAGCGACGGAAGATGCTGCGCCAAAGCCTGAAAGGGCTGGTGCCAGATACGCCTGTCTTGCTGGCGATGGCGGGTCTGGTAGAGACGATCCGGGCGGAGGATGTGCCTGTTGCCGGATATGTCGCACTGGCCAACGCCTTCGATGCCTTGCGAAAAACCTGAGATTCAGGATCACTCGGCGAGCAGCGTTTCGATGAAGCCCGGCAAGGCGGTCTGCCGCTCCCGTTTCAGCCGCTCGGCGATCAGGATCGCCTTGAGTTCGGAAAAAACGTGATCGAGATCGTCGTTGACAAGTACGTAATCGTAAGCGCCCCATTGCGCGATCTCGTCACGGGCGTTGTTGAGACGGCGGGCGATGGTCTCAGCGCTATCCTCGGCTCGCCGCTCCAGGCGCGCTTTCAGTTCCGCCATCGACGGCGGCAGGATGAAGATGCCAACGACATCTCTGCGCATCTTTTCGGCAATCTGCCGCGCCCCCTGCCAGTCGATGTCGAAGACGACATCCTGACCTTTTGCCAGCGCCTCCTCGACCGGCTTGCGCGGCGTAGCATAGAAATTTCCATGGACTTCCGCCCATTCGAGGAACCGACCCCGCTCGCGCATTCCGTCGAAGTCTTCCGCCGAGATGAAGTGATAATGTACTCCCTCGATCTCCGATGGGCGTCGCTTGCGAGTCGTTACAGAAATCGACAGGCTCAAGAAGGGGTCAAATTGCAGCAAATTCTTGGTTAGTGTCGATTTTCCCGCCCCTGAAGGCGACGAGAGAATGAGCAGCAATCCACGTCTTTCGGCCATAGCCCCCTCCCCCTTTACGCCTGCATTACTCGACATTCTGGACCTGCTCGCGGAACTGTTCGACTGTCGCCTTGAGATCAAGACCGATGCGCGACAGCGAAACATCATTGGCCTTGGCGCATAACGTGTTGGATTCACGCCCGAATTCCTGCGCAAGAAAATCCAGCCTACGCCCGACCTGCTTTCCTTCTTTAAGCAAGGCTCGGGCGGATTCGACATGCGCCCGCAATCGGTCGATCTCCTCGCGGATATCCACGCGGGTGGCGATCAGAACCGCTTCCTGATGCAGCCGGTCCGGATCGAGTTGGGAAGAACCGGCAAGCAACTGTTCTATCTGCGCCGCCAATCTGGCCTTGATCGCTTCCGGGCGGCGGGCCGGATGCTGCTCCGCCGCCGAGACAGACGCCTCTATCGTGTCGATCTGCTGCGAGAGAACCTTGTCCAGCGCCTGCCCCTCGACAGCGCGGGCTGATTGCAGTGCCAAAATCAGATGCTTGGCCGCAGTACGTAAATCCTGAATCAGCGCATCGTCCCGAGAAGGATCGGCCCCGTCATCGGCCTCAATCACGCCACGAACCGCCAGCAATCCGTCGAGCGAGGCCGGTCGCAGTGAGCCGGGCAGGGAAACCCGACCGATGGCAGCGATGAGTTCGGCCAGTAGAGCCTCATTGACGCTCACGCGCGTGGCCATCGCCGATCTGATAACCGTCAAGGAAACCTGGCATTGCCCGCGCCCCAAGGCCTTCTGAACCTGACCACGGATTTCCTCCGCCAAGGCATCGAAGCCCGGAGGAGTCCGCATCCGGACCTCCAGCCCCCTGCCATTGACCGTTTTCAACTCCCACGCCCATTGATACGCGCCGGTCACGCCCGCTTCCCGCGCGAATCCCGTCATGCTGGCGATTGCCATGGCTTCTCCGAATCGTGTCTGTCTACTGCATTTATGCAGGGTTTTGCCTGCCAATGCGGGAAAACACAAGAACATAGGGGAAACATCTTTAACTGCCGACAACTTCATCGAAGCCAGCGAAACCGGCTCCAGCATCCATAGGCGGATTCCATCAAAATGCGACGGGTAAACACCCGTTACGGCTGACGCAGTTGCGGCACAGTTTGCGGTGAATTCAGATCGAACGTCTTGTTTCGCAATGGATCCCTATCCGTACCCTCGCTGGCGTCGAATGCCCGCCCACGCAAGCGGGGTTGACCGGTTTCAGTCTGCTGACGGGATGGCGCTGCCGATGGCGGCGGGACATTGGAAGGGGCAAACGCGTTCATCGCCGGGGGTGGAATATTCGCGGCACCTTCGGTTTCTGTCCCATTCTCCTCCGGTTCGACCCGGTCGACCGCACCGGCAGCAGAATCCGCGCGCACCCTCTCGATCTGCCGCCACTTACCGACATTTCGCTGGTGCTGTTCGTAAGTCTCGGCGAAGACATGCCCACCGGTACCATCGGCAACAAAGTAGAGATCTTTCGTCCGCGACGGATTAGCTACCGCCTCCAACGCCGCCCGCCCCGGATTGGCAATCGGGCCAGGGGGAAGAGCCGGGATGACATAGGTGTTGTACGGTGTAGCCTTGTTGATTTCGGAGCGATAGATGCCGCGTCCAAGGGTGCCTTTTCCGCCCGCGAGGCCATAGACGATCGTCGGATCGGATTGCAGCTTCATCTTCTTTGCCAGGCGATTGAGAAACACGCTGGCGACGCGGGTGCGCTCATCCGCTCTCCCGGTCTCCTTCTCAACGATCGATGCCAATGTCACCAGGTCGGCCTTGCTTGCCAGCGGCAAGTCGGAAGCGCGACGCCCCCATATCTGTTCGAGGACGGTGTTTTGAGCCTTCTGCATGCTTTGCAGCAATTGCTGGCGCGTCATGCCGCGCTCGAACTTGTAAGTATCGGGCAATAGAGTGCCTTCTTGAGGAATGGCCTCCACTTCTCCGACCAATATGTCGTTTTCCTTCAATCGGATGACAATCTGCTCACTGGTGAGACCTTCCGGGATTGTCATTGAATGAAGAACGGCCTTACCTTCGGCAATAACGTCGACGATTTCCGAGATGCTGGCTCCCGCCTTCAAGCCATATTCTCCGGCCCGCAGTTTGCTGCGCTTGCCGTCCATGAAAACAGCCATGCCGAACAGGAACGGCTTATCAATAGCACCCTCCCGCTCCAGAATGTCGGCAATAGCGTTGACGCCGGAATTGCGGGGGATAACAACGGTTTTATCTGTCTGCAACGGGCCGGGAGTGTTTATCTCCCGTTCAAAAACAATAATGCCGAGCACACCGACGAGACCGGCGATAAGCACGGCGGTAAATACACCCGATAATTTAGAGAGAAAACTGCCGCGCTGGCGGGAAATCTTTGGCGGCGGCGGTAGTGCCGCTACCGGCTTGATTGCCTCGCTTGGAGATTTCGGCGTCAAACGCGCGTTGAGCGGAGCCACAACGGCGGAGCTTTCCTCCGCTTCCTGCTGTTTGTCTTTTCTGCGGCTGAACAGCATCCGTCCTACCTTCGCTGGCTCTGCAACACCGGGCGTGTACCGCCCAAACCGGAATTCGTGAACCAATACATCACTTTACGAACACAGCCTATCCGCAAAAACCGGCTTTCACATAACTCCGCGCAGACCGGAGAGCATCCGGCCAATTGCCTCCATGCGGTTCCGACAAGAGCAATGTTCAAATCCCCGCTTCAGAGAACTCCGGAAACTTCTGAGAAACACTCCAGAGCCTTCAGACACCCATTAACGCAGATGCCCCCGCTTCCCGGCGGATGGTTATGCCATGTTATCTTACGTGCGAATGTGGCAAAATGCCGGGGATATTACGGCACGCGACGGAGAATCAACGATGCATTGGTGCCGCCAAACCCGAAAGAGTTCGTGAGTACCGTATCAACCTTGCGCTTCTGCGCCGTGTGCGGCACGAGATTGAGCTTCGTATCCACGGATGGGTTATCGAGATTGAGCGTCGGCGGAACGATCTGGTCACGCATCGCCAGAAGGCAGAAAATAGCCTCCACAGCCCCGGCTGCGCCAAGCAAATGACCGACTGAGGATTTGGTCGACGACATTGCCGCTTTTGAAGCGGCAGCGCCGAGAACACGCTCGACGGCGCGCAGTTCGATCTCATCGCCGAGTGGCGTCGATGTGCCGTGGGCATTGATGTAGTCGATCTCGGAAGCCGGAATTCCCGCCCGCTTCAAGGCTGCCGTCATGCAGCGGTAAGCTCCGTCACCATCCTCGGACGGCGCAGTGATGTGATGCGCATCGCCCGACAGGCCGTAGCCGATCACTTCTCCGTAAATCTTCACGCCACGCGCTTTGGCATGCTCGTATTCTTCCAGCACGATAATGCCAGCGCCTTCGCCCATGACGAACCCGTCGCGGTCCTTGTCATAGGGGCGCGATGCTTTCGCCGGATCATCGTTGAAAGCGGTGGATAACGCACGGCAAGCCGCGAATCCGGCAATCGAAATCCGATTGATCGGCGATTCGGTGCCGCCGGCGACCATGACGTCGGCATCGCCGAGAGCGATAAGACGGGCGGCATCGCCAATGGCGTGAGAGCCTGTCGAACAGGCGGTTACGACCGCGTGGTTAGGGCCTTTGAGGCCATGTTCGATGGAGACATAGCCGGAGGCGAGGTTGATGAGCCGCCCCGGAATGAAGAACGGCGACACCCGCCGTGGCCCCTTTTCTGCCAAGGAGATGGACGCCTCGTAAATGCCGCCGACGCCACCGATGCCGGAACCGATCATTACCCCCGAGGCGCATTGTTCCTCATAGGTTTTCGGGTGCCATCCCGCATCATCGAGAGCCTGACGCGCCGCCGCCATTGCATAAACAATGAAAGGATCAACCTTACGCTGATCCTTCACGTCCATCCATTCATCGGGATTGAATTTGCCCTCGGAAGTCGCCCCCAGCGGAATCTGACAGGCAATTCGGCAGGCGAGGTCGGAAACATCGATGGAATTGATCTTTGCCGCACCACTCCGGCTATCCAACATCCGGCGCCAAGTCGGTTCGACCCCGCATCCGAGAGGGGTTACGGCCCCCAGCCCTGTCACAACTACCCGCCGCATCGTTCCCTCGTTTCCCGGCGGATACGTATCGTTCAAGTGCATCCGCCGACCCGTGTTGTCACGCGCCGAACGCGCTAAAAACATCAGATGGCTCAATAAACCCCGGCCAGCGGCAAGCACTGGCCGGATCACTTACTTTTCGACCGTCTCAGCCCCAAGGCTCAGGCGACGTTCTAGTCCAGCACCTGGGACGCAACGCCACCCGCCACCAGG